>CAIZZE010000017.1 GCA_903937405.1 uncultured Alphaproteobacteria bacterium
GACATTTTGGACAAGTTTTTAGTCATGTTTTTTGACTGGAATTTAGAGGTTTCTATTCGGAGAGAATAGAAAAAACTTGGAAAGCCTTGAAACTGGGGGCGAAAAGTGGATTTTTAGCCCCCCATTTTTTTAATTATGCCTCGAGCAAGCCTGTGTTCCAGCTTGACCGCAAATTCCCGTCGTCTAGTTTCACAAGGCAATCAGAGACGAAACGCATGATGTTCCAGCTTGACCGCAAATTCCCGTCGTCTAGTTTCTTTACCAATTATCGAGCAACACAAGCAATGTTCCAGCTTGACCGCAAATTCCCGTCGTCTAGTTTTATTGTGACTCAAGTTAGAAATATCATTGTGTTCCAGCTTGACCGCAAATTCCCGTCGTCTAGTTTTCAGAAGGGTTATAGCAATTAAGCTCAACTGTTCCAGCTTGACCGCAAATTCCCGTCGTCTAGTTTAGCCTAGAATTATTTGAATTGAGATAAACGGTTCCAGCTTGACCGCAAATTCCCGTCGTCTAGTTTCAACTACTGGCACAAGTATAACAACAATCAGTTCCAGCTTGACCGCAAATTCCCGTCGTCTAGTTTTCAGCCAATGAGATTAACCGAGTAGCAAGAGTTCCAGCTTGACCGCAAATTCCCGTCGTCTAGTTTAATCAACTTCAGCAAAGCCCCAAACCCTTTGTTCCAGCTTGACCGCAAATTCCCGTCGTCTAGTTTAAGTAAATGGTTATTATTTCGGACTTGGTAGTTCCAGCTTGACCGCAAATTCCCGTCGTCTAGTTTTTAAGAGGGTCCACATAATAAATAGGGGGGGTTCCAGCTTGACCGCAAATTCCCGTCGTCTAGTTTAAGCAACAACTTCATATCCAGTAATTACAAGTTCCAGCTTGACCGCAAATTCCCGTCGTCTAGTTTAATTATCGCAACCGTTGCAAGTTATACAGTGTTCCAGCTTGACCGCAAATTCCCGTCGTCTAGTTTTCATATAATTTGATTGCATTGTTGAGATAAGTTCCAGCTTGACCGCAAATTCCCGTCGTCTAGTTTGGTAGTCGCGCAAGCCTTACGCAAGTAAGGTTTGTACGACTTTTCATTTTTAAAAAAACACCCAAAATTTCTTCAAAAAAGCTCATATTGTTCGGGATTTTTTGGATTAGATTTTTCTTTTTTGCCGTTAAAGGTGACGATGTTTTCATATTGTTTGTCGGTGAAAACCAAGATGTTAATTTTGCCGCTTTCTGGCACAAATTTTTCAATTTTTTTGATGTATTTTTCTGCCGCTTCTTTGCTCGCACAAAATCTTTGATAAACCGAAAATTGCGCCATTTGAAAGCCCAAATCAAGCAATGAATTTCTAAAAGCTGACGCAGCTTTGCGCTCTTTTTTGTTGTTGGTTGGCAGGTCGAATAAAACTTGAATCCACAAAATTCGATAAGCTGAAAGTTGAGACATTTAAAAAATTACAAAATTTCCAATTCCATCGGCAGCGGCGAAAGTGGAAAATCTAAATTGGCCTCGCCATTTTCAAGGCTGCGCACCAAAGATTGACAAAGCCTCGTCAGGCAATTGTTAATTGGCGTTGTTCCGGCCGAAGTTGATAAATCTAGGCTTAAAATTTTGGTTAAAGATTTTTTTATTTCGGGTGTTAATTCTTCAAGTTCGCCATTTTCTTCAGCAATTTTTTTAACCAAAAAATCAACTATCGGGCGAAAAGGTTCCATCAAATCGTCAACCAAACAAAAAGCATTTTCTTGATTTGAATGAAAAATGCCAATTGCCGGATGCAAGCCCGAAGCAAAAATAGCGCGCGCTGTGGCTGCACGCAAAACCGCGTAGCCATAATTGAGCATTGAATTAATTCCGAGTTTTTCAAAATTTCTTCTAAAATTTTCACCAAAAAGACGCTGCCAATATTTGCGCGCTGCTTGCGCCTCAAAATTTTCTTTGTCGCCCGAACTTACTTTTTTTGCTAACTCAAAAAGTTGCTTTTCGTCTTCGCCACTAAAATGCGAAAGAATTGTCGCTTGGTTTAAAATTTTGGCTTTTACCACTTGTTGCCAAAGCCTTTTTTCAAGCGGCTTTGAAGATTGAATTTGCAGATTGATTTTTTGCTTATGCAAATAATGCGGATTGGTGGGATAAAAAATTCCCGAAGGCAAATAATTTGCACCCAAAACCACAATCATCACGCCCGCTTCCAGCAAAGAATTAAGCAAGTTGGTGGTGATTGTGGCGCCAGTTCCGTTCAAAATTAAAATGCCAATATCGGCAAAAGAAATGCGGGCTTTTTCAGCGCCTTCAACCTTCACCAACAAAAAACCGCGCAACATTGAAAGCGAAACTAGCGGATCGGAAATTTCGATGATGCGTCCTGTCATTAATTTTCTTTAAGTTGTTTTTAAAATTGGACCTGAATCAAAAACTTTGCCAGTTGGCGTGACGAAAATTTTACGAATTTTTTTTGTTAAAAGCCCTTTTTCGTTGAGATAAAAAGATTTTTTTGAATCTGTGTCACTCGAAGCATTTTTATGATCAAAATAATAACATTGACCAGTGCTTCCAATCACCGCAATTCTAACTGTTTTTTCTTCTCCATTTTCTTCTAACTTTGCCAAATCATCTTTAAATAAGCGGATTAATAATTTTGCCGCGGGATGCGGCTTTAATTTTTCAAAGTCTTGCTTTGGAAGAAATTTTTTATCCTTATTTATAAAATTTTCTCCCCTTTCATTTTGCTTGATTTCAAAAGAACAGTTCATTTTAAAATTTGAAACCACGTCAGTTTTAATTTTCCCATCAGGCATTTTCCAAACTGAAATATGGTGATTTCCGTTAGTTTTTACCGCCTTTAAAAAGCGTGGATTTTTTTGTGGATGAGAAATTTTGATTATCGACTGATTTTTGTCATAAAATCTGACATTTCTTACTCCAGTTTTCTTTGAAAATTCGGGCAAGAATTTGGTTTGAAATTCTTTATCTGAAGCTGCTTGATCTGCTAATTTTATCAACTCTTCGCGCAATTTTTTATCCCGAATAAATTTGGCTTCTGCTTTTTTTAAAGAAAGCACCGAACAGCTTGCAACAAGGTTGTAAGGCTCTTTTGATTTTTTGCCATCGTCTAAATCGAAGGGTTTTTCTAAAATTCCGTAATAAGTTTCATCGTGAAGTTTCGTATTTTTCCCATGATCGGGTTTGTGCGAAACAATAATTTTTTCAATCGCTTCAGCCGCGTCTTCGCGAAAGCGGTTCCAATGGCTGGGCAAATTTATTATCAAGCGATCTAAATCGTGACCGCGCGAATTGTCGCGCGAAATTTGTTGCAAAAGCCGAGTTTCAGTCATGGCAATCACAAGCGCGTCAACGGCGTGATGGCGATGATCATCGCGGGTTTTTTTAACAGGTTTTTTTGCCAAAACTTCGCCTGTTTCGGGGTCAAAATTTTCTTCTTCTTGCTTGTTCAAAATTGAATTTAATCCCCAATTATGTCGCAACAGCGCGGTTAATTTTCCGTTGGCAACTTTGATTTTGTTGGAGTCGCAAATTTGCGCTAAATATTGCTTGGCAATTTTTGACAAATAGCGCGTGTCATTGAGTTGACGCTCTTGGAAACCATTTTCGTCTTTAAATTTTTCCATGGCATTTTCGTAAAAACGCCATTTTTTGTTATTTGGTAAATTTTTAATGCGTTCAAAAGTGGCATCGCCAAAGGCTTCAAATGGTGAACGATTACCTTTGGTATGATTTGCTGATTTGTAGGCGAGAGTTTTATTAGCAACCGAATCGTCATAAGTTTTGGCGAATGGCAAAATATGCTCAATTTCAACATCAAAACTAAATAAGTTTGTGATGTTGATTGGTTTGCCCGAATAAGGGCAGAAAGCCACGCCATTATTGGCTTTTTCAAGTTCGTAAAAAAGTTTTAATTTCAGGCGATTTTCAAAACCATTTCTTTGTCCGAGTTTTTCAAGTTCGTTTCTTAAATCTTCATTTTCTTTTTGGTTTTTATTTTGCGCCTTTTCAATTTCGCGTTTTTCGTCTTGGCTAATTTTCAAATCGCGCGCCAACTCAATTATAATTTCGCTTGGATTGCCACTTTCTTCGATAATTGCATTTACAACCTTGCGAAGTTGGTTTAGTGCAACGTGAACTGTGGGATTGGCAATTTTACCATAAGCAATTTCTTCTTTCGATCCTGATTTAACAGGAACGGTTGAAGCGGGAATTGCTTTGCCGTAATAATCGAGCTGGTTTTGAATTTCTGGCTGATCTTTTTGGCTGTGATGAAAACCTAAATTTTCGCAGGCTTTGTCGTAGCGACAGTTTTTTTCTACAATTTCAACAACCAGTTTTTGTAAAAACTCTTTTGATAAATTTCCAACACCGCTTTTGAATTTATTTGGGGTAATTTTTTTGATTTCTAAAGCCTGTTCTGCGCTTAATTGCCAAACATTAATGGCTTTTTCATAAATTGTGTTTTCATCTTCGGAATCGAGCAAAAACTCAACAATTTCATCTTGTTCTTTTAGCGAAAAATCATGCCATTTTGCGCCGAAATGTTTTTTATCTTTCAAAAAAATTTCAGTCGAATTGCCGTCAAATTTGTCGCGTTTTCCGCCTTCAAAATTGAATTTAAATTCTTCTCCAGAGTAGCCAATCTGCTTTCTTAGCGACGAAAATTTTGCCGATTTATTTTCATGTAAATATTCAACCAATTTCTTTTTTTGCGGCGCATCGAGCAAAATTTCTTCACGATTATTTTTGATGATTTTTAGATTATTAATTTCTGATAAAATTCTGAATCTCTGATAACTTGGAAGCGCAAGATAAGCTCTTGGAAGCCCTTTTGAGTTTTTATTTTTTTCAGAAGATTTTTTGTAATTTTCAAAAACTTCCGCCGCCCAATTTGGTAAAGAATTAGATTTCTTAATAAATTGACAAACGCCTTTTTCTTGTGGTGCCAAAGATCTTTGGTCAAAAATTATTTTTCTAATCTCTTGCCAGTTTTCTTCTGATAATTTTTGTTTTGAGAATTGTGATTTTTTAATTTCGTCAAACTCATTTTCATACATTGCTCTGGTTGGATAAAGCCCCGATTCATCTGGTTTGGCACGAGTGGTTAGTTCTTTTAAAATTCGCTCTTTATAAAAAAATTCTCCCAAAGTTCGTGAATTTGTTTCAATAATTTTCTTGGCCAGCTCTTCTTGATTTTGTTTAGTTTCGCTAAGTTTTTTATCTTCAGTAACTTGCTCTTTGCGATTACTTTTAAAGCCTCTTCTTTGGTTTAAGTGAAAAATTGTTCGCCCTAACTCAAAAGGATTTAAAGCTTCGTCCAAGGCTTTGAATCTGATTTGATAAGGACTTAAGAGTTCCAACTTTTTTCTCTCAACTTCATCTTTTGGCATTAAACCAACTCTGATTAAGCAATTCATCAATTTCGATTTTCTTGCCAAAAAGCGATCGCGGCGGCGGCGCATTCCTCGCGCCTCTCTTCTTGCAACTGCAAGCGGTGTTCCATCTTTTGGATTTCTACCATCTGAAAAAATTCTCACGCCCGCATCTAAAATTTTGTAAGGCTGATTTTCTTGATTCAAAGCCAGCATCGTCCAGCCAATTGAGTTGGTGCCGAGATCGAGTCCTAATCGGTAACTTTGTTTTGAAATATTTTGCATAAATTTGAGTTTGTTAGAAAAAAAAAGTTGCTCATTAAAAAATTATAAAAATATTCATCTCATCAATTTGGCTCTTACGGGAATTTGCAGTCAAGCTGGTAACAAGTGTTCTTTTAAAAAGAACGCACAAAATTTGAGGCTAGCTTACGAGCTAGCCTTTTTTATGTCTGAAGCTCTAATTTTCAGTTGTATAATTCGGAGATTCGGAAGTGATTGTAATTGAATGCGGGTGAGATTCGCGAAGTCCTGAATTTGTGATTCTAACGAAATTACAGTTCTTTCTCATCTCTTCAATTGTGGCGTTTCCAGTATAACCCATCGAAGCTTTTAATCCGCCAATTAACTGATGAACAACCTCAGAAACTGGGCCTTTATAAGCAACGCGGCCTTCAACTCCTTCTGGAACTAATTTTAATTTATCCGAAACATCTTGTTGGAAATAACGATCGGCTGAACCGCGAGCCATTGCGCCAAGAGATCCCATGCCGCGATAAACTTTGTAAGAACGACCTTTAAACAAAACAATTTCACCCGGAGTTTCCTCGGTTCCTGCTAGCAATCCGCCAAGCATCACGCATGAAGCGCCAGCGGCAATTGCTTTGGCAAGATCGCCTGAAAAACGAATTCCGCCATCAGAAATAACCGGAACTTTTACTTTATCGCAATATTCAACAACATCCATAATCGCTGAAAGTTGAGGCACGCCAACGCCCGCAACAACGCGAGTTGTGCAAATTGAACCTGGTCCAATGCCAACTTTAACGCCGTCGGCACCTGCTTCAATCAAAGCTTTTGCCGCTTCTAAAGTTGCGATATTTCCGGCGATGAATTGTTGTTTTGGGTAAGATTTTTTTAATTCACGAACTGTTTCGATCACGCCTGCAGAATGTCCGTGAGCTGTGTCAATTACCACAATGTCAACTCCGGCTTCAATTAAACTTTCAGCACGCTTAATTCCTTCCTTGCCAACTCCAGTTGCAGCTGCAACTAGCAAGCGACCTTCTTCATCTTTGGAAGCGTGTGGAAATTGTTTATTTTTTTCGATGTCTTTTCCAGTGATCAAGCCAACACAATTGCCGCTTGAATCGGTGATAATAATGCGCTCAATTTTATTTTTATGAAGCAGCTCTTTAGCGTCAGCTTTGCTGATATTTTGCTTGGCGGTAATAAGTCCGCTTTTAGTCATTAATTCTTTGACTGGCTGTTTTTTATCAGTGGCAAAACGCACGTCACGATTGGTTAAAATGCCGACCAGTTTTTTTGATCCTTCCTTTACAACCGGAATTCCAGAAATGCCGTAATGTTTCATTAAATGCAAAGCATCTGCCAAAGTTTCGTCTGGCGTTATGGTCAGTGGATTTACAACAATTCCTGATTCAAATTTTTTAACTCTTCTAACTTCGTCAGCCTGATCTTTGATCGAAAGATTTTTATGAATACAACCAATGCCGCCGCATTGCGCCATTGCAATTGCCAATCTGCTTTCGGTCACAGTATCCATTGCTGAAGAAATGATTGGAATTTCGAGAGAAATAGTTTTGGTAATGCGGGTTTTTGTACTGGCATCTGCCGGCAGAACATTTGAAAATGCGGGCTTTAACAACACGTCATCGAAAGTTAAGGAAGGAGCAATGGTTTCGATGATTTTACGATTTTTTGTCATATCGGATAAAATGAATTTGTCAGGCAAGAAAGAGCTGGCAAATTATTTTTGGCTTCAAAAAATAAAAAACAATTAATAACTCCCTCAACTGGTTAACAAGCCTTGAAAATATGTCTTCTCAAATTGAAAAACTTTGCTTTGATCGCAATATAAAATTAACCGAAAATCGCCGCATCATCGCGCGCGTGATTTCTGACAGCGTTGATCATCCCGATGTTGAAGAAGTTTTTTATCGTGCTTCAAAAATTAATCCTAAAATCGGAATTGCTACAGTTTATCGCGCCGTAAAAATGTTTGAAGAACTTGGCGTAATTGCCAAACATGACTTCGGCGGCAAAGGTCGCGCGCGTTATGAAAAACTTGAAGGTGAAGATCATCACGATCATTTAGTTGATATTACGACTGATGAAGTGCATGAATTTTTTAATGAAGAATTAGAAAAATTAAAAACTAAAATTGCTCACGAAAAAGGTTTTGAATTGATCGGGCATAGATTAGAGCTTTATTGCAGGCCGTTAAAGAAGAAGTAGTTTTGTTAACAGATAGATCCGAACTTGTTTCAGGAGCTGTCTTTAATTTCAGCAACCTTCGATATCAAACCAAAATCACCGCTTTTTATGACCGAAATCCTTAGAAAAATTCTTCTCCCGCAACTTCAATTTGAAGGCGCAGAAAATCCTGAAAAATTTCTCAGAACTTTTGCTGACTTATACCGCATCGAACTTTTCAAAGATGGTCTAGATTTAATTCTCACCAAAGTTCAACAAAAACAACTCCGCTTCGAAATCAAGATTATCAAGGGTTGGGACACAAATGTCGGTTGTTTTTTAACCGAACAAAAAAGTCTTTATGATAAAACTTTGGGACGTTTTATAAAAAAAGCTGATCTCAAAATTACTTTACACAGCCTAACGCATAATGTTCTCGCTCATGAAATGGCGCATGCTTGGGAATTTGAAGGTGGCATAAATTTGGGTGAAGATTTTCGCGCCGCTATCGGCTTTGATATGAAAGACAGATCGCCAAAAAGTTTGCCACTAAAAGCTGAAATAAAAAGATTGATGGTTGAAGGCATGAATAGTTATCCGCAAAATCAAATTATTTCTGAACTTTTTGCCCGCTATTTTGAATTGCTTAGCATCTCGCGCGATGTTCGCACTTTTGGTGAATTTTCTACCAGAGATGTCATGGACTTTTTTGAAAACACTACTAACTTTATTGCGAAGATTTTTAATCCCCAAATCAGAGTAAAAATTGATCCGAAAATTGCAGTAGAAACGTCTGAAATAGCTAGGCAAATCAAGCTTTCAGCGCCAGAACAAAAATTCTCAGATCAAATAGATTCATTTCATAGCAAAGCAAAAAATCCTCAAGAAAATAAGTCCATAGAAAGAAGTTGGAGCAAAAGCACCAAATCAAATTCTATGTGGCAAGCCGGCTGGCAAAAACATCAAGAAATTAAAGATAATAAGGAAAAAAAATAATGGCTATTTACACCAAATTAACTCGTCAGGAAATCGAAGATCATCTTACCAATTACAAATTGGGAACTCTGATAAATTTTAAAGAAATTATCGAAGGAATCGATAATACAAATTTGCTTATCGAAACCACGCAAGGCAGGTTTATTCTAACTATTTTTGAATCACGAATTGATAAAAATTCGCTGCCTTTTTTTATTAATTTTAAAATTCATTTGGCGCAAAAAGGCATTTGTTGTCCAATTCCGATTGTTGCCAATTCAGGCGCTTCAATAGTTGATTTGAAAGGTAAAAAATCAACGATAGTAACTTTCTTGAAGGGCGCGTCTTTAAAGGCTCGCGAAGATGGATATTATGATAATATTACCACAAATCATTGTTATGAAATTGGTAAAGTTTTAGCTCGTTTACATTTGGCGACAGCAGATTTTAACATGTCGCGCGAGAATGAATTAAATCCTTTAGTTTTAAGAAATTTATTTAACAAAATTCAATATTTGCACCGCAATTTACGTGCAGAAATTTTAGAAAATTTAGATTTTCTTGAAAAGAATTGGCAATCCAATTTACCAAGTGGCGCCAGTCATTTAGACCTTTTCCCCGATAATGTTTTTTTCGATCAGGAAGGTAAAATGAGTGGCGTAATTGATTTTTATTTCGCTGCCAATGATTTGCTGATTTATGATTTTGCGATTGCAGTTAATGCTTGGTGTTTTGATGAAAGAAATAATTTTGACCAACAAAAATTTGATGAGATATTGCGTGGTTATGAAGAGGTCAGAAAATTTTCTGCTGAAGAAAAAGAATTTTTAAAAATTGCTTTGGTTGGCGCAGCGATGCGCTTTTTACTAACAAGGCTTCACGATATGTTTGCTGTTTCAACCGAAACTTTGGTTAAGATTAAAAATCCGAAAGAATATTTAGCAAAATTAAGATTTTTTAAGTCGAAATCATGAGTGTAAAATTCCATTTTTTTGGCAAAGATTGTATAGTTGATCGCGCGATTGCTGATCGCAAAGATTTAAAGCGAGCCTTGCGCGAGAAGGGTTTTGAGTTTGATGCAATTCAATTTGTGAATCAGGTTCATAGTGACAATGTAATTACAATTGATGCACATAGTAAAATTCATGGCGATCAAAATTTACCAAAAGCAGATGCGATTGTAACCACTTTAAAAAAAGTTGTGATTGGTGTTTTTACAGCAGATTGCGCCCCGATTTTCTTATATGATGAAGAGAAAAAAATTGTTGCCGTTATTCATGCGGGATGGAAAGGAGCTAAGAATGGCGTGATTAAATCTACTATTGCAGAAATGAAAAAATTAGGTGCAAACAATATTATGGCGGTAATCGGACCGATGATTCAGCAAAAATCTTATGAAGTTTCGCAAGAATTTTTTGATGATTTTACGGACGAAGATGAAGGAAATAAAATATTTTTTGTAGATGGCAATAAAGCGCATAAACATATGTTTGATCTGCCGAGTTATGTAGAAAAAAAATTACGTGAGGAAGGGATTTTAGAAATTAAAAATTCCGGAATTGATACTTACGAAAATGAAAAAGAATTTTTTAGCTACAGAAGATCAACACATCGAGGAGAAGCGGATTGCGGGAGGAATATTTCGGTGATTACGTTGAAGAAGTAATAGGATTTTGATGTGACAGTCTCGCCCTTTGGGCTTTCTTATGCAAGCAGGCTTCGCTCCAACAATCTCCGTCTGGACAGTTCAGGGGAAAACCTGGCCTGCCGGGCGTAGCTCGCAAGAGCGAAGCCTGGTGCCTGAAGCCGGAATCGAACCAGCGACACAAGGATTTTCAGTCCTTTGCTCTACCAACTGAGCTATTCAGGCATAATTTTATTTCTACTCAAAACGAAGGCGTGCAAGGTAAGAATGGTCTTTTATTTTGCAAGCTTGCTTAAAAATTAATTTCAAAAATTTATGGAAAACCTTACCGATTATTCAAAATATGTTAATGCTGCTTATTTAATAGCGGGTCTTTGTTTATCTGTCTTGATGTTGTTTGTTGTGACTAATTTCTTTCGCGTAAAATCAAAAATAAAAAATGAAAAATCAGCGTAAAAAAAAGCGGATAATTTTTGTTGGTTCAATTTTTCTGATTTCGATTTTGGCTTTAGCTTTCGTGATTTCGAATTTTCGCGACAATATGGTTTTTTTCTATTCTCCGAGTGAATTGCTGAAAACCGAAGTTTTACAAAAAAATCACAATCGCCAAATCAGGATTGGCGGGTTGGTAAAAGAAAATAGTGTAAAGAAAATTGATGCTTTAACTACACAATTTGTAGTTACCGATATGCAAGAAGATTTGGTAGTTGAATATGTAGGAATATTGCCTGATTTATTTCGCGAAAAACAGGGCGTAGTGGCAAAAGGGAAATTTGATGAAGAGAAAAATCAATTTTTTTCCAAGGAAATGTTGGTGAAGCATGATGAAAAATATATGCCGCCTGAAGTGGCTAAAGCATTGAAAGATAAGGGTGTGTTTGAGGGAAAAAAATAATTATTTATTAACTTTTTCTACCAACTCATCACTTCTTTTTTCAGTCACGCTTTCTAATTTTGCCATAAATTCCTGCTTTGAAAGTCCGGGATTTATTGGTTCTAAAAATTCTAACGTAATTCTTCCTGGTTTTTTCGGAGTTCCTTTACCCCAAAAAACTCCCGAATTTAAAGCCGCTGGCACAACTTTTACGCCGGTTGAAAGATATAAAGCGGCAATTCCGGCTTGATAAGGAAATTTGTCGGATTCAACTCCGACGGGAACTCGAGTTCCTTGAGGAAATAAAACTATGCTCTGTCCTTTTGCCAAATAATCTTTTGTTTGTTTGATAAGTGCTTTAAGCGCACTGGCACCACCGCTTCTATCAACAATAATTCCGCTCATCACTCTTAAATACCAACCGTAAAATGGGATTTTCAATAATTCTTTTTTAAAAGCATAGACCGGACGACTAACTATCAAATGCATGATAATTGTTTCCCAAGCTGATTGATGCTTGCAGGCTATGATACAAGGTTCTTTAGGCAGGTTTTCTAGACCAATAAATTCATAATCAATTCGGCATAATTTCTTTAACATCCACATCACACCAATTGTCCAAATTTTTGCTCCATGATCGGCAATTTTTGCGCTTCTAAAAATAAATGCCGGAAAATAAATAATTGGAATGATGGTGCCCCATAAATTGAGGAAAATGGTAAAAATTATCGAAGTTATGCGGTTCATAATCTAATTTTGAATTGGTACTTCTTTGAATGGTTTGTCATTAATCAATAGGGTATTGATTTTGGCTTTATGATTTTGATCAACATCAATTAGAGCTTCGATTTTATCGACTCTTTTTATGGGCTTCTTCATTCCCGGACTAATAAAATATTCCTCAATTCCATATTCAATTCTGCCGTCAGGCTGCATAAGGCCTTTAATTGCAACTTCACCATCTTTAAGTTTTCTCAAGTTATCGTAAACAAAATTTTCTGAAATATAGTACTTACCTTTTGGACGCAATATTACATACATCTCATTATTGCCAGACTTGATCTTTTCGATATCTTTTCCCATGCCAAAATTGTCGCTATAGGAAAAACTGTAAAGCAAATAGATACCATTGTCTTTTATTAATCTGGGCTGGCTGGATAATGAAGCTCTTATTAAAACGGTTTCTGCTTTTGGGCTGGATAAATTTTTATTTTCTAAGGTAAACCAAGTTAAAAAAATAAAAACTTGCAGCAGAATTGATGAAAGAAATTTATTAATTTTTCTGTTGAATGTCATCGCCTTAATCATTGTAGATTTGTCTTCTTTGGATAGAAGCTAGTTTGCGAAGCTAGAAAAAGATGGAAAGTGGTGCCGATTGAGAGAATCGAACTCCCGACCCACTGTTTACAAGACAGTAGCTCTACCTCTGAGCTAAATCGGCGTTTGAAGAGGCGGGAAACTATTTTTGCGCAAGAAAAACTGCAAGGAATTTTTCCAAATTCTTTTAATATATTTCCTATCCAATTATAGAAATAAAAAAACCGGATCAACTTTTTGGCTGATCCGGTTTCTTAAACTTAGTAAAAAGTAATTAAATTACTTTTTAGCAGGAGCTTCAACAGCAGCTGGAGCAGCAGCTTCTTCAGCTTTCACTTCAGCTTTTTTAGCTTTTTTGTGAGCTTTTTTAGCAGCTTTAACTTCAGTTTTAGCTTCAGCAACTTTAGCGTCAGCTTTAACTTCAGAAGTTTTAGCTTCAGCTTTAGCTTCTACAGCTTTAACTTCAGCTTTAGTTTCAGCTTTAGCAGCTTTAACTTCAGCAGTTTTAGCAGCTACTGGAGCAGCAGCTTTAACTTCAGCTTTAACAGCTTGAGCTTGAGCAGCAGTTGCGAAAAGAGAAACTGCAGCAATGATCAATGAAATTTTTTTCATTTTATTTATACACCAAATTGGTTTTGAGAGGCTAATCATTTCTGATTAGTTTCTTTCGATAATTACTAAGCTTAGCAGCTTTTTTAAAGGGCTGCAGGCAAAAATAACAGAAAGGCGGGCGGCAAAATATGGACCCAAATTTGTTTGTCAAATTAAAAGTGAATCACTTTGCCGTAAGCATCTAAAACCGCTTCATGCATCATTTCTGACATTGTTGGATGAGCAAAAATTGTGTGCATTAAATCTTCTTCGGTTAATTCTGCCTGTTTCGCGATTACATAACCTTGAATCATCTCAGTAACTTCAGCGCCGATTAAATGTGCGCCTAAAAGTTCACCAGTTTTTTCATCAAAAATAACCTTAATCAAACCTTCGGTTTCACCCATTGCAATTGCTTTGCCATTGGCCATGTAAGGAAAACGGCCGACTTTAATTTTCTTACCAGTAGCAATTGCTTTTTTCTCAGTCAAACCAACAGAAGCGATTTGCGGCATTGAATAAGTGCAGCCCGGAATATTTCCCTTTTTGATTGGATGAATTTTTTTGGCATCATGTTTACCCATTTTGCTAGCGATTTTTTCAGCAGCAACAACACCTTCGTGAGAGGCTTTGTGAGCTAGCCACGGAGCTCCTGCAACGTCGCCAATTGCAAAAATATTGGCATCAGCAGTTTCTAAATAACCATTAATTTCGATATTGCCTTTAACCACTTTTACTTTGGTTTTTTCTAAACCTAAATTTTCAGTATTAGCAACAATTCCAACTGCCATTATAACTTTCTCAGCAGTGATTTCTTCCAATTTTCCAGCAATTTCAATTGATGCAGTAACTGATCCTTTGCCTTTTTTCAAAGATTTAAGCGCGGCGGAAGTATGAATTTTAATGCCTTGTTTTTCGAAAGATTTGCGTGCCAATTTTGAAATTTCTTCATCTTCAACCGGAAGAATATTTTCCGCCATTTCAATTAGTGTAACTTCTGAGCCCATGTTTTTGTAGAATGAGGCAAATTCACAACCAATCGCGCCTGAACCAACAACCAACAAAGATTTTGGCAAAGCTTTCGGAGTCATTGCTTCGCGGTAAGTCCAGATATTTTCAACATCAGGTTCCATGCCAGGAATCACGCGGGCGCGGGCTCCTGTAGCAATGATAAAATAAGTAGCTTCAATTTGCGCAACTTCTTCATTATTTTTTGCAACTGAGATTTTTTTTGAATCTAAAAATTTGGCAAAGCCATCAATAACTTCAATTTTATTTTTCTTCATCAAACCGCCAATTCCGCCGCTTAATTTTTTAGAAACACTGCGTGAACGTTCAATAATTTTAGCAAAATCAAAAGTAACTTTTTCAGCTGCAAAGCCATATGATTCAAGGTTGTGCAACATATGATTAACTTCTGAAGATTTCAAAAGCGCTTTAGTTGGAATGCAACCCCAGTTCAAACAAATTCCGCCTAAATGATTTGCTTCAACGATGCCAACTTTTAATCCAAGTTGAGCAGCGCGAATTGCGGCAACATAGCCACCCGGTCCGGCACCAATAACACAAAGGTCGAACTTTTTTGCTTGAGAAGTCATAAAAAATTTTAGATTTAAGATTTAGGGATTTAAGATTTAGAATGAACATTAAATCCTAAATCTTAAATCTAAAATCTAAAATCGATGTCCGCAGAAATTGAAAATTTGATCAGCCAGGTTGAAACCTCACTGGCTTTGATTAAGAGGTGTCTTTGAGCCGGAAAAAATTAAAGAGCAATTAGTAGAATTAAATCAAAAATCGGAAGATCCTGAACTTTGGAATGACAAAATAGAAGCGCAAAAAATTCTCAAAGAAAAATCAATTTTAGAAACCAAATTAAATCAATTTTTAGCAATCGAAACCAGCTTAAAAGATAATCGTGAATATGCAGAATTAGCAAAGTTGGAAGGCGATTTGCAGCTTTTAAAAGATATTGAAAAAACTTTAATTTCTCTAAAAAAAGAATCTGACAGTTTTGAAGTTGAATGCTTATTTTCTGGCGAAACTGATTTAAATAATTGCTTCGTTGACATCAATGCTGGCGCTGGTGGAACCGATTCTTGTGATTTTGGCGTGATGTTACTTCGTATGTACGAAAGATTTGCTAATTCCAAAAAATTTAAAGTAGAAATTGTTAGCATTTTAGATGGTGAAGAAGCTGGAATTCGCAGCGCTACCATGAAAATTTCGGGACGTTTTGCTTATGGTTGGATGAAGATGGAATCAGGAGTTCATAGATTAGTTCGTATCTCGCCATTTAATGCTAATGGTAAAAGACAAACTAGTTTCACATCGGTTTGGGTTTGTCCAGAAGTTGATGATGAAATTGAAATCACAATTGAAGAAAAAGATTTGCGCGTTGATACTTTCCGCGCTTCCGGCGCTGGTGGACAACATGTTAACAAAACCGATTCTGCTGTGCGTATGACGCATTTGCCAACCAACATTGTTGTACAATGTCAAAGCGATCGTTCGCAAATTCGCAATCGCGCCGAATGTATGAAAATGCTGAAATCGCGGCTTTTTGATTTGGAAATGAAAAAGAAAAAAGAAGCGCAATCGCTTTCAGAATCAGTTAAAACTGACAATAGTTGGGGTCATCAAATTCGCTCTTACGTGTTGCATCCTTACCAATTGGTGAAAGATTTGCGCACTGATTATGAAACTGGAAATATTCAAGCCGTTTTAGATGGCGAAATTGAAGGTTTTATTAAAGCTGCTTTAACCGAAAAAATGTAATTTTATGCGTTGCCCATTTTGTGGAAATATGGAAACCCAAGTTAAAGATAGTCGCATTTCTGATGATGGCGAATCAATCAAGAGAAGGCGTTATTGCGCTGCTTGTGATTCTAGATTTACAACCTTTGAGCGCGTGCAATTGCGCGAAATTTTGGTGATTAAAAAAAATGGCGAAAAGAAAATTTTTGATCCGGAAAAATTAAAAAAATCAATTGAAATGGCGGTGCGCAAAAGGCCGGTTTCTGAGCTTCAGGTTGAAAAATTGGTGAATAATATTGTGCGCCAATTGGAAATGGAAAGTGAAACTGAAATTGCCTCATCAAAAATCGGCGAAATGGTGATGATGGCTTTGGAAAAGCTCGACAAGGTTGCTTTTGTGCGTTTTGCTTCGGTTTATAAAAATTTTGAAAAAGCTGATGATTTTCAAAAATTTATTAAACAGGTGGTAAAACAATGAGCAAAGATATTACGGAAGCTTTGCGTTTCTATCTCGATAATAATTTAGATGAAGTGGTTTCGGAAAATCCGCAAAATTATTTTGCGGAAAAAGATTCAATAAAAAAACCAATCGAAGTAAAAAAACCTGTAGTCACAAATACGCCACCAATTCAAAATTTTGTTCGACCACAATTTTCAACAAGCGAGGCACTTTCAACTTTGGCTAAAAAATCTTTACAAATTCCGGCTTCAGATCAGAAATTTCAATCATTAAATGAAATTGTAGCTAAAGCTAAAAAAGCTGCTGATGCGGCGCAAAATCTTGCTGAATTACGCAAAGCAGTTGAGAATTTTGATGGCTGTAATTTGAAAAAAATGGCGACAAACACGGTTTTTTCTGACGGCAGTTCTAATTCCAAAATAATGGTTATTGGCGAAGCGCCGGGAAATCATGAAGATTTGCAAGGCATTCCATTTTGCGGCGATTCAGGAAAAGTTTTGGACGATATGTTTCGCGCCATCGACATGACGCGCAAAGAAAATTTCTATATTACTAATGTGATCTTTTGGCGACCACCCGGAAATCGTCGTCCAACTGATGAAGAATTAGCAATTTGTCGCCCTTTTGTGGAACGTAATATTCAACTTTTAAATCCAGAAGTTTTGGTTTTAGTTGGCGCAACTTCAATGGCGGCGGTACTTGGAATTCATGATCCAATTGGTCAAGTGCGTGGAAAATTTATGGATTACGCGCCAAAATTTTTATCGCGTCCAATCAAAAGTTTCACGATTTTTCATCCATCTTATTTAATGCGCCAATCTTCGAAGAAAAAAGTGGCATGGCTTGATATGCTGGCACTGGAAGAATTTTTAAAAACTAAAAAATAATGCAAAAACAACTTTTACCCGTTGGATTTTACGACCTGCTTTTTGATGAAGCAGAAAAAAATCATGAAAATATTAACACAGCTTTAGGAGCGTTTTTAAAGGCTGGATATCGTTTGGTGAAAACTCCGCTTGTTGAATTTGAAGATAATTTTTCTAGTGAACAAATGAAAAATTCTTTTCGTGCGACTGATGTGATTTCAGGGAAAAATCTGATTTTTAGAAATGACATTACGCTGCAAATTTCACGACTTTTGGCAACGCGTTTAAAAGAAGAAAAATTGCCATTAAAACTTTGTTATGTTGGTGATGTGCTTTGTACAAAAAGCGAAAATCTTTATGCCGATCGTCAACAAACCCAAGTTGGAGTTGAGTTGATAGGTTGCGACAAAGAAAAATCAAATTTGGAAATTGTTGAAACTTTGTTGATCGCGCTAAAAAAATTAGAGATGAAAAATTTATTGATAGAATTTTCTTTGCCCAATTTTTTAGGAATTTTCTTGGATGAAATCGGAGTCACAAAAAAAGCTGAAATTCGGGAAGCGGTGATGAAAAAGAATTTATCAACCATCAAAAATCTTGCTGGCAAAAATGCTGAAATAATCAGCAAAATCGTCACTTCCAACGATGATTTGGAAAATCTAGTTCAAGAAATTTCAACTAAAATTAAATCACCAAAAATTGCCGAAGAGTTAGAAAAAGCTCAAATGATTTCACAATTTTTGAAAGAAAAATTTTCCGAGGTGAAAACGCGTTTTGATTTATTCGGCGATCACGAATCTTCATATCACAGCGGAATTTCTTTTGATGTTTTTAGCGGTGATTTTTCTTACGCAATTGCCCGCGGCGGAAGATATGAAATTGAAAAACTTGATGCAGTTGGAGCGACAATTTATATGAATCGTTTGCGCAGAATCGGGTAGAAATTCTATAAGCCAAAAACTTTTTGAGCAGCTCCGAATAACGCCAAAAGCCCGCTCATGATGACTGACATTTTGATTATGATGTGAGATTCCATGAGTTTCATTTCGGTTCTGACGAGAGCGAATTCTTGCCCAATTTCTTTTCTGAGTAAAGTAAATTCAGATTCACTTTTTTTCTCCAAGTTCAAAACATCCTGCTTCGTTGCTAAATTACTTTCATTTAATTCCGTAACAATTTCGGCATGAGTTTCAGCTTGTTCTTGTGTGAAACCGACTTTTTTAAGGCGGTGCATTATTTCGATTTGTGTGAGTGGATGTGGCATAGTTTGTAGTGATAGCATAAGTTGGTGGAACTTAAGGGTTAATAATTTCGCTAACTTGGTTTTAGTTAGTTGAAGCGGAAATTATTTAACCAAAAATATTTGTCAAATAATAACTACAACCACTTATTGCGTTTAAAAACCCAAATCGTGGCAATTGAAGCTACAGCCATAAGAGTAAGCGCGAAAGGATAACCCAGCATCCAATCTAATTCTGGCATGATTTTGAAGTTCATTCCATAAATGCTCGCGATCAATGTTGGCGGCATAAAAATCAAAGACGCAACGGTGAAAATTTTGATGACCTTATTTTGTTCAATATTAATCAAACCAATAAAGCTGTTTTGTAGATATTCTAAACGCGTAAAATTGAAATTGGCGTGCTCAATTAGTGAGTTGATGTCTTTTACAATAATGCGTAAACGGTTGTAATTTTCGACCATCAAATCTTCATTTCTATGGAGCGACGAAATCACGCGCTGCTTGTCAAACAAGGCTTCGCGCAATGACATGGTTAATTCCTGACATTCATTAATCCGCAAAATCATTTTTTCGTCGAGATTCTGATTATAATTAATTTTTCTGCTGATTTCAGCGGTATAACGCGAAACCGATTCAATTAAATCGGCATCAAAATCAACGCGCGCTTCCATCAAGGCGATTAAAATTTTTGACGGATTAGAAAAAATCGCCGGAAATTGTTTAATTTTTTTGATGGTTTCCGAAATCACTTTGCTTTCAAAATAACGCAGGCTGAAAAGCACTTTTTCAGTAACGATAAATGAAATTTCGCTTTCTTCTAATTTGCTAGTTTGCGGAATTAAATTGATGAAAGTCGAGTTGATTTTAATGATACCAGAATTTTCTAAATAGCGCGAACTAGTTTCGATTTCTTCTTGTTGTTGGCGGGTTGGGAAGGTGATTTTGTAAAATTCTTCAACCTGTTTAATTTCATCAATTGTCGGATTTTGTAAATCGATCCAAACCGCTTGCGCTAAATCTTCGACTTCATCGAGAGAGAAAACTTTTTGCTGAGTATATTCCGGCAGGTGAAAAATTCTGATCATAATCTAATCCTTTTTAAAAACTTGTTCCAAAACTAAATCGGAAATTTTGGGTTTGATCATAAACTTCACGCTTGGCGACTTTGGCGAAATCCAGACGGATTGGTCCCAAAGGCGAAGACCAGGCGAGACTAAAGCCGTAAGATGAACGTAGAGATCCAGAATCTGCAACTTGGGCTCCTTGTTTGCTGATTGAATCAACTCCTTTTACCGTACCATTATCACTAAAGAGAATACCATTAATTCCCAATTCTTTTGGCAAGCCAAGCGGGAAACGGAATTCTGCGGTTCCGACATAATAAATTTTACCACCGATTACACTGCCGCCAACTGCGCTGCCATTGGTTACAGCGCGTGGTCCCATACCGGCATATTGGAAACCGCGGAAGTTATTGCCTCCCAAAAAGAAACCGTAATTGCTGCGAACTCCACTTCCGCCAACTGCCTCAATCGCACCACCGCGGGCCAAAAATTTCAAGATAAAATCTTCGCTGAAAGTTGGCAAATAATATCCGGCGGAACCTTCATGTTTAATAGTGTTGATATCGCCACCCAAGCCGGAATATTCCTGACTTCCCGAAAGATAATAACCGCTTTTCGGATTCATGCTATTGTCGCGTCTATCATAAAGAAGGCTGTGACCGACGGCGGAATTTACGAAACTGCCTTCCAAATTTCTCACGCCTAAAGTTGCAGTTGAGTCAACATTGCTGATTGTTTGTTGACTTAAAGAATAGTGAATTTGATGCGACAAAAATTCGGTGATTGCGTAATTTCCGCGGAAAGTTGCGCCGTTAGAATCTTGATCATAAATCAAGGTATTACGTTTATTTTGCTGATATTTGAAAAGGTCAAAACCGACATCAATTTGGCGATCCATAAAATAAGGTTTGGTGTAATTTATTTCGCCGGTAAAATTGCTATAAGATTTTTGGATATTTAAACCCAATTCCTGACCCGTTCCATTCAAGTTACGCTCTTTGATTCCAGCGTTGGTTGTAACTTTATTTACGGTTGAATAACCAAGTCCTAAATTTAATTCGCCGGTTTTTTTCTCTTTTACTTCAACTTCTAAATCAACCTTGTCGCTGTCGCCGAGTCTTTTGGTATTTAAAGTAACTTTTTCAAAAAATCCGAGATTTTCCAGACGCTGTTTTGAACGATTGATTTTAGTGATGTTATAAGGATCACCTTCGCGCAAGCGCAATTCGCGGCGAATAACTTCATCCAAAGTTCGAGTATTTCCGGTGATGCGGATTTGATTGATATAAACGCGCGGAGTTTCGTTAATTACAAAATCAATATTCATGATTTTTTTCTCGCGGTCGCGTTTTAAAACTGGCTCAACATTGGCAAAGGCGTAAGATTTTTCTGACAGAACTTCAACCATTTTTTCAACGGTTTTTTCAATTAATTCTGAATTAAAAACTTTGCCTTTTTTAATCAGAATTTCTTTTTCTAAAATATCGGCATCAAGTTTTTCAATGTGATTAACTATATTTACTTCTCCAACATTATATTTAATGCCTTCTTCGAGTAAAAAAGTTATGAAAAATTTATCTTTGGTCGGCGCAATTTGAGCGATTGAGGAAATCGCAGCAAAATCAGCGTAACCTTTGGAGCCATAAAAGCGGCGTAGTTTTTCTTTATCAAATTCCACGCGGTCAGAATCGTAAGTGTCGGCGGAAGATAAAAATTTCCACCATTTGCTACGCGCCGTAGTAATTTCTTCGGATAATTCTTTGTCAGGATAAGCTTCATTGCCCACGAAATAAATATCGGCGATTTTGGCTTTCGGGCCTTCAAAAATATCAAAAATCAGCTCAATTCTATTTTGTTCTTTTTGAATAATTTTTGGTTCAACTTTGGCTAAAAATCGCCCGGACTTTAAGTAAATATCATTGATGCGTTTGAGATCGTTTTGCAATTTTGCTTTAGTGAAAACCGAGCGTTTTTTTAAAGAAATTTCACTTTGCAAAGCTTCATCTTCAATTTTTTTATTTCCGACAATTTTAACATCGGAAATGATTGGGTTTTCTTTTACTTCAACAACAACCTGACCATTTTCGCGGTAAATTTTTGATTCAGAAAAAAGGTCAGATTCATAAAGTTTTTTTAATGAATCTTGAACTGCTTTTTCCAAGCCTTTTTCTAAGGCATCAACATCGAGATAAGAATTTATGGTTTCTTCGTCAATTCTTTCATTTCCCTTGATAATAATGGCTTTAGAAGTGGTTTTTTTAACTGGTTTGGCTTTGGCGAAGGCAGAAAAATTGCACAAAAAAAACGGCAAAAACAGGGACAGGAACAAAGTTGTTTTTGCAGAGTTTTTTAGCATTTATTTTGCTTAAGGTAGAGTGTTGGGAAGGAAGATTTTATTTAACATATTTTGCAGTTTTTATGATTTCAACACCTTAAACCGGACGCAATTCCATTCTGGCTTAACGCGAAAAAAAATTTGACTTTTGCAAAAAAAACCTGACTATCTTGCTCGCTTATCTAAGCGATATAACCGTTCCTGCATGGCTAATAATAACTAAACGACGGATATGTTGCGATTTTTATCTCTCACAGCTTCAGTGTTTTTACTATTCATTTCTTCAGCGTTGGCGTTTAAGGCTGCGCCAAGAAACCACATTCAAATTGTAGGCTCATCAACCGTTTATCCATTTACGGCGGTGATTGCTGAAGCTTTTGGACGTGATACCGAATTTAGAACTCCAATTGTAGAATCAACCGGAACTGGCGGTGGCTTTAAGCTATTTTGCTCGGGAGTTGGCTTTAACTATCCTGATTTTTCCAATGCTTCCAGAAAAATTGAACCAAGCGAAATTAAAAAATGTGCTGAAAATGGCATTGAAGGAATTGTCGAAATCAAAATCGGTTATGACGGAATTGTGCTTGCCAACTCAGTTGCCGGAACAAAATATAATTTAACCAAAGAGCAGATTTTTTTAGCTTTAGCGCAACAAGTTCCAAGCAAAGATGGAAAATTAATCGCCAATCCTTACCAAAAATGGCAGGATATTGATGCCAGATTGCCAGCAATAAATATCGCAGTTTATGGCCCGCCAACAACTTCCGGAACAAGAGATGCCTTTGTTGAATTAGTTATGGAAGAACCTTGTTCAAAAATGAAAGAATTTGCCGACGCTTTTCCTGATTCAAAAATCCGCAAGAAAAAATGCCATGTCATCAGAAGTGACGGCAAATTTATCGAAGCCGGTGAAAATGATAATCTGATCGTACAAAAATTAAAAAATGATAATAACGCCTTAGGAATTTTCGGCTTTAGTTTTTTAGAAGAAAATCATGATACAATTCAATCGGCAACAATTAATAATGTTGTTCCGAGTTTTGCTAATATTGTTTCGGGAGCCTATTCGGTTTCACGTCCGCTTTTCATTTATTTCAAAAAAGAGTATCTGAATCTGATTCCAGGAATGCAAGAATTTGTGCAGGAAATAATCAGCAAAAACACGATTGGCGCTGATGGCTACCTGCTGCAAAAAGGTCTCATCCCGTTAACTGATTTAGAACTTAAAAAAGTGCGGGACGAGGTAATGAATAATCTTAATTGATTTTTCGTTAGTGTTTTTGGAGTTCTTCGTTTAGCCGGTCTTTTTTAAGACCGACTTTGTGGTAGATTCCTTGTCTTAACTACTAAATATCTAACTAACATGATCTTTATTCCACTCGCAGTGTTAGTTACGTTATCCGTAGTTTCTTCATTGAGCTAAGGTAACATAATCGTCTTTTCCTTTATGGAAAGATGAGGGGTTTATCCAAGCGATAACTTCTTTTCACGAGGCCCGTCACAAGGAATCTTGTGGCGGGTTTTTCTTTGGCTTGCTTACGAAATCACCCGTCTGACTGCTGTGCAGTCATCCACCCTCTTTTTCAAAGAGGGGCTTAAACCGAACTCGGACAAAAGCCCTCTTTGAAAAAGAGGGTGGCGCAAAGCGCCGGGTGATTTTTTAAACTCGAATTCTAAAGAAATTTCACCACCACAAAATTTTTCTATTTAAGAATTAAGAATAATGAATTAAGAATTGATACCTTGGTTCAAATCACATTTTAAAATACACATTTCCATGGAAGAAAAATTCATCAAAGTTACTGGCGCGAAAGAACATAATTTAAAAAATGTAAATATCGAAATTCCAAAAAATCAGCTTGTTGTTGTTACGGGTTTAAGTGGTTCGGGAAAATCTTCTTTGGTTTTTGATACCATTTATGCTGAAGGTCAGCGCCGTTTTATTGAAAGTCTTTCATCTTACGCCCGTCAGTTTTTAGACATGCAAGATAAACCTGATGTTGAATCAATCACCGGCCTTTCGCCATCAATTGCAATTGATCAAAAAACTACTTCTAGAAATCCACGCTCAACAGTCGGAACTGTTACTGAAATTTACGATCACTTTCGTTTGTTATTCGCCCGCGTTGGCGTTCCGCATTCGCCAGAAACTGGCTTACCGATTGAAAGCCAGTCTGCTTCGGTGATGGTTGACAAAATTTTACAATTACCGAAAAAAACCAGAATTTATTTACTTGCTCCAATCGTTCGCGGCCAAAAAGGCGAATATCGTAAAGAGATGATGAACGCCCGCAAACAAGGCTTTCAACGCATTAAAGTTGACGGAAAAGTTCACGATTTAAACGAAATTTTACCACCGCTAGATAAAAATAAAAAACATGATATCGAAATTATTGTTGATCGTGTTGTAGTTTCAGACGATCTCGGCAACCGTTTGGCGGACTCAGTTGAAACCGCCCTAAAAGCTTCCGAAGGTTTGCTTTATGTAGAAATTGTAAGTCTTCCTGAAGGCGTAAAATCAACGCATAAAGCTGGAGATGTTTTAGTTTTTAGTGAAAAATTTTCTTGCCCAGTTTCTGGTTTTACAATTTCTGAAATCGAGCCGCGTTTATTTTCTTTCAACTCGCCATTTGGCGCTTGTAAACATTGCGATGGTCTTGGAACTGAACTTTATTTCAGCGAAGATTTAGTTGTTGAAGATGAAAATTTAACTTTACGCCAAGGTGCAATTTCAGTTTGGCAAGGCGTGCAAGAACGCTTCTACCAACAGGTTTTGCAGGCAATGAGTTTGCATTATAATTTTAGTCTTGATGTTCCTTTTAAAGCTTTAACTCCGGAAGTTAAAAAAATTATTTTCTACGGAACCGGAACCGACGAAGTTGAAATTAAAATTGAAGATGGTCTGAAAGCGATCAAAGTTAAAAAGTCTTTTGAAGGCGTGATGAACAGCTTGAAAAAAAGATATTTGGAAAGCGAAAGCGAATCAATGCGCGATGATTTAGCAAAATTTCAAACTCTAAAAACCTGCGAAAAATGCGAAGGACATCGTTTGAATGAAGAAGCTTTGTCGGTAAAAATCGCCGGTCTTCACGTTGGGCAAGTTAGCAGAATGTCAATCGAAAAATCAGTTGATTGGTTTAACGAATTGGAAACCAAATTAACTTCAATGCAAAATCAAATTGCCGAAAGATTACTTAAAGAAATCACGCGCCGTTTGGGTTTTTTACGCAATGTTGGTTTAGAATATTTAACCATTAATCGCGAAGCCGGAACTTTATCTGGCGGCGAAGCGCAGCGTATTCGTCTGGCTTCACAAATTGGTTCGGGGCTTTCTGGAGTTTTGTATGTACTTGACGAACCCTCAATTGGCCTGCATCAATCCGATAATGATAAGTTGATTACAACTTTAAAAAACCTGCGTGATTTAGGAAATTCAGTAATTGTTGTTGAGCATGACGAAGAAATGATGCGCGAGGCTGAATATTTAATCGACGTTGGTCCGGGAGCCGGAATTCATGGTGGCGAAATTATTTCTGCTGGTTTGCCCGACTATGTAATTAATGATCCAAAAAGCATTACTGGTCAATATTTAAGCGGCAAAAAACAAATCGAAATTCCAAAAAAACGCCGCAAAATTGATCCAAAAAAAGTTATTACTTTAAAAGGTGCTACAATCAACAACTTGAAAAATGTTACGTTGAATTTGCCACTTAAAATTTTCACTGCCGTTTCAGGAATTTCGGGCGGCGGAAAATCAAGCTTGATCATCAAAACGCTTTATCCGGCGTTAAATAAAATGATCAATAAATCAAAAGCTGTTCCAGGGCCTTTTGAAGCTTTAATTGGCGCGCATTTTATTGATAAAATTATTGAGATTGATCAATCACCAATTGGACGCACTCCGCGTTCAAATCCTTGCACTTACGTCGGCGCTTTCACTTTTATCCGTGAATTTTTCACGGCTTTGCCGGAATCAAAATCACGTGGTTACAAAGTTGGCAGATTTTCTTTCAACGTCAAAGGTGGGCGTTGCGAAACTTGCCAAGGCGATGGTTTGATTAAAATTGAAATGCATTTCCTTCCTGACGTGTATGTACGTTGTGATACTTGCCACGGCAAACGCTACAATCGCGAAACTTTGGAAATTAAATATAAAGG
This sequence comes from uncultured Alphaproteobacteria bacterium, assembly GCA_903937405.1. GTDB lineage: Bacteria > Pseudomonadota > Alphaproteobacteria > Rickettsiales > UBA1997 > UBA2645. The sequence continues at coordinate 26,107 of CAIZZE010000017.1, forward strand.
CAAATCAATTTCTGATATTTTAGAAATGACTGCTGATGATGCGGCTATTTTCTTTTCTAGCATGTCGCATATTTATGATAAATTTAAATCTTTATGCGAAGTTGGTCTTGGCTATATGAAAATCGGCCAAAGTGCTACCACACTTTCTGGTGGTGAAGCGCAGCGGATTAAATTGGCGAAAGAATTAAGCAGAAAAGCTACTGGTGACACGCTTTATATTCTTGATGAACCAACTACAGGTTTGCACTTTGAAGATATTAGCAAGTTACTAAAAGTTCTGCATACTTTGGTTGACGCTGGCAATTCAATTTTAGTAATTGAGCATAATCTCGACGTTTTGAAAACTGCAGATCATATCATTGATATTGGTCCATGCGGCGGTGAAAAAGGTGGTTATATTGTTGCTGAAGGAACTCCGGAAGAAGTTGCGAAAAATAAAAAATCGGTAACTGGAAAATATTTAGCAAAGATTTTGAAGTAGTTTTTGGGAAATCGAGCTAGCATCCAATCAAATTAACAAAATAAATGTGCAACAACTCCCTTCAAGAAGCGATTCTAGCTTGCTCAATCCTAGTGCAAAAGCGTATGGATGAATTACTTCCCGAAGAATTTCACGATTCAAAATTAGTTGAAGCAATGCGCTACAGCGCGCTTTCCGACGGTAAAAGAATTCGCCCATTTTTAGTAATTGCCTCAGCGCAGATTTTTGGAATTTCACCTTTAGTTTCTCTAAATTCCGCAACGGCGATGGAATTTGTGCATGTTTATTCTTTGATTCATGATGATTTGCCGGCGATGGATAATGATGATGTGCGTCGCGGCATTCCGACTTGCCACAAAAAATTTGATGAAGCGACCGCCATTCTTGCGGGCGATGCTTTGCTGACTTACGCATTTGAAATTTTAACTGATCCGGCAACTCATAAAGAAACTTCGGTGCGTTTAGAATTGGTAAAAACTCTATCCAAAGCTGCAGGATTTATGGGAATGGCGGGTGGCCAAATGATTGATTTGGAAAAAGCTGATCAAAGAATTTCTAACGAAGAATTAGCAAAATTACATCGTTTAAAAACGGGCGAACTTTTTATGGCTTCCGCTGAAATGGGCGCGATTTTAGGTCACGCCGGAATTAATGAAAGACACGCGCTGCGCAATTTTGCTCATGATTTGGGTTTAGCCTTTCAGATCAAAGATGATATTTTAGATCATTATGGAATCAGCCTTGGCAAGGTAGAAATTGATGAAACGGTTCATAAAAAACCAAAAGAAAATGCTAGTATTGTTGATGTTTTGGGAATGGAAATGGCGCAAAAGCAATTAGAATTATTGCGAGATCAGTCGATTGCGCATTTGAAAGTTTTTGGCGCGAAAGCGTCGCTTTTGGTGGAGTTGGTGAATTTTGTGATTATGAGAGAAAAATAACTTTTTCGACAAAATTTTGTTACTTCTAATTCGGTTGCGTAATCTTCTTCAAGCTCACCAAATTTCCCCTGATCTTTTTCAAAGATTCGTTAATTCTTTTTCTAATTAGCGGATGAATCGCCGAAACTTTTATCTTGGAAAAATCTCTAATTTTAGCTTTCGGATCAATTGGGGAATCGGTTTCAATTTCAATTTCCGACTCATTTTGCGGATCAATAAACTCTTCAATTTCATGATCTTCCAATCTAGTTGCCTCAGGAATTTCATCATCATGAACTATTTTTGAAACTGGCTTTTCATCAGATAAAATAATATCTAAATCTTCTTCTTTGTGATCATCCTGTTTTCTTTTTTTCAAAAGCTTCTGCAAGCCCGCAACTGTATATCCTTCTTCGTATAAAAACTTTTTGATTCTTTTTAAAATCTTCAACTGCTTGTTGTAATAATAACGCCTTTTTCCGGCACCGATTTCGGGTTTTATTTGCGGAAAATTTTCTTCCCAAAAACGAATAACATGAGTTTCAACTTTTAATTCTTTGGCAACTTCACCAATCGACCTTTTACGATCCACCCCAAGATCATCTGCTAATTTTTGTACTTCGCGCGCAATGTTGTGAAGCATTTTAGGTAAACCTTTTCTTATATTCCAAAGCGAAATGTTTAATGATAACGCCGCAAATTGCGGTTAGAGGAACTGCTATTAAAATTCCGAAAAAGCCAAATAAAACACCGAAAACAAATAATCCGAAAATTAACCAAACTGGGTGCAAACCAATTTTGGCGCCGATTAATTTTGGAGTCAGGAAATTTGATTCAACAACCTGACCAAAAACGAAAACTAGCGAAACAGCGGAAATGTGCGTAACATCAAAACCCCATTGAAATAAGGCAACAATGATTGCGGTTATGATGCCGCATAACATTCCAACGAAAGGAACAAAAGAAAATAATCCGGTTAACAGCCCGATTAAAAATCCGAAATTAAGACCAGTGAAACTTAACAGGCTGGAGTAAATCAAACCCAAAATCAGGCACACATTAAATTGGCCACGAACGTAGCCAGATAAAGTTTTATCTATATCTAAAGCAATTTTACGAGTTGAAATTGCGACTTGGCGGGGCAAATAATCACCGATTTTTTTGATTAAAATTTTCCAGTCTTTTAAGAGATAAAAAATCAGAATCGGAGTAATAAAAATCAGGGATAAAATATTGATTAATGTCAGCGAAGAAGTGACGGCGTTGTTGACAATATTTTTTGATAAATCGACAAATTTGGCAGTAACTTGTTCATTCGCTAATAAATGCGATAAATCTTTATCGATTCTAATACCAAGGCCATCGAGGGTTGAAACTGCTTTCGGATAAAAATCATGTAAAATAGCTTGAAAATATCCGGGCAAAGCGTTGAGCAAAGCGGTAAATTGGGCGCAAAGAATCGGCAGTAAAATTGCGCCAAGTGTGATTAAAATTGTGAGGAATAATCCTAGAATTAAAGAAGTGGCAAGTGCGCGCGACATTTTGTATTTTTTACAAAAGAAATCGACGATTGGATTTAAAAAATAAGCGATGATGAATGAGCAGATAAAAGGCGCCAACACTGATTTCACTAAATAAATCAACCAGAAGAAAATAGCTAAAATTACAGCTATTGAAATAAGTTTATCTTTTAATTTCATGAATTGCCTAATTGGTTAAAACGTAAAGGTTATCAGTTTTTTTAATTAAATTTATTCCAACTTTCATAAATTCTTGCACAATATCAGTGCCATTATTTGGGTAATTTACTGTGATTACGGCCATGTCGCGCGAGATTGACTCGATGTTGATTTGCGTCACTAAATTGCTATTTTCGATGCGGCTTTTTGCAATCATCCAATTGCTCAAAGTTGAAACCGGAATCTGGATTTTAACTATGCTAGAAGTGGCTTTGCTGTCGGTATTTTGTGAAGAAAGCAAATAGTCGATGGTTTTGTTGGCAACTTTTTCGAGCAAAGCATCAAAGCTTAATTGATCAACATTAACGAAGTTTAATTTGACCTGTTTTTTCTGTAATTTTCTTAAATAAGTAACGCTGATATTTACTTTATTTTCAATTTCATCGTAAGAGAAAAATAAGGTGTAAACTGATTCAGATTTATATTTGAAAAGCAAAGGTTCAACCGCCACGTAATCAAGCAAAACAACGTTGGTTGAACTTATAACTGCGATATTACTTAAATCTGCGTCCGGCACCACAAATTTTCCTTGGCCTTTTTTAGCAATAGTTTTTTCAATGGCTTTTCTCCAGTTATTATCATCTTCCCATAAAAGCATTGAGCGCTTGGTAACTTTTACCGGCAATAAAACATAAGTTTCGCCAGATTTTTCTGCTTTTTTCACAGCTTTTTTAGAGAGAATATGTTCGACAAAATCCTTGGCGAACATTATATTCATTGTGGCGCTGTAATTATTGCCGGCGATTTTTTCAGCATCAATTTGTTCGGATCGCACCATGTCAGAAATTTCATCGTTAGAAACCGTATCGGCAACTTTGGTGGCAATTTCTAAGCGAGTTAATAAAATCAAAAAAGCGTCGCGACGACCGCTGGCAATTGCGGCATTTCTGGCATCAGTTGGTGATTTTCCTGTAACGCTTATATTAACGCCCTCAACCATGTAAGGACTATTTTCTACAGCGTAAGAAACGCCTTGAAAAGAAAAAAACAAAGTTAGAAAAAGTAAAAAAATTCTCGACATATCGGAATTAAACTGAAATATTAAAAACATCTCCTTCGAAGCTGGATTCAGTAAGCTTCTCGCCTCACTTCTTAAATCGCAAGAAAAATGTCTTTAAACTATAAGCAAGCTGGCGTCGATATCGATGCTGGGAATGAATTGGTTAATCGTATTAAACCTTTCGCTAAAGCAACAAGCCGCGTTGGAGCTAATTCCGACCTTGGTGGATTTGGCGCTTTATTTGATTTAAAAAAATGTAATTTCAAAGATCCAGTTTTGGTTTCATCAACCGACGGCGTGGGTACAAAATTAAAAGTCGCAATTGATGTTGATAAACATGACACAATTGGAATTGATTTAGTTGCAATGTCGGTAAATGACCTTGTAGTTCAAGGAGCCGAGCCACTTTTTTTCCTCGATTATTTTGCTTGTTCTAAACTTGATGTTGAAGTTGCCAGCCAAGTTGTAAAAGGCATCGCTGATGGTTGCAAACTTGCTGGCTGCGCTTTAATTGGTGGCGAAACCGCCGAAATGCCAGGAATGTACAAAGCCGGAGATTATGATTTAGCTGGATTTGCTGTTGGCGCAGTTGAGCGCGATCAAATTTTACCAAGACCAACAAATGCTGGAGATATTTTAATCGGCTTAAAATCAAGCGGCGTTCACTCAAACGGCTATTCTTTGGCGCGTTTTATTTTAGAAAAAAATTCAGTTAATTTTTCCGATAAATTTTCTGCCGAAAAAACAGTTGGCGAAGCTTTATTAACGCCAACAAAAATTTATGTAAAATCTTGTTTGGAAGCGATTAAAACCGGCAAAGTAAAAGCTCTTTCACACATTACTGGCGGCGGTCTAACCGAAAATTTACCACGCGTTTTGTCAAAAAATGTTACTCCGAACATTGATTATAAATCATGGATTCGCCCCGAGATTTTTGATTATTTACAAAAACTCGGCAACGTAACTGACGAAGAAATGCACCGTACTTTCAACTGCGGAATCGGCATGGTTCTAGTCGTTGCGAAAGGTGATGAAAATGAAGTTAAGGCTATTTTAGAAAAAGCCGGCGAAGAAGTTTTTGTAATTGGAGAGTTGGTTTAAATTTATTTCAGTTCAAACATGATTAACCGCAAATCCTCAGTTCACCTGCAAGATTTTCCTGACACTTCTTTTTTACCAAATGAAAAAGAACTCGTCGCCGATATGGATTTAGTTCGCAGCATCGCCTCAACCGCGCTTTCAATTCGCGATAATAAAAACCTCCGCGTGCGTTTGCCTTTAAAGAAATTAATCGTAATCGGCAAAAGTGCCGCGCGAATTTTGTCTTTTAAAGAAATTATCGCCGATGAAGTAAACGTAAAATCAATCGAAATCAAAGAAGATATTGCCGAACTTGCCGAATTAAAATTACAAATAAATTTCAAAAAAATCGGCGCCAAATTTGGTTCAAAAATTAAAGAAATTACCGTCGCATCTAAAAGTGGTGATTGGAAAAAGATTTCTGATAAAGAAATCGAAATTGCCGGAATAATTTTAAGTGATGATGATTTTGAATTAAAGCTGGCAACGAAAAATAACGACGAAAAAAAATTCGCAATTTTAGCGCTTCCAACCAATGATTATTTGGTTCAATTAGATATCGAAGTTACCAAAGATTTAGAAGATGAAGGCATCGCGCGTGACATTGTTCGGGCGATTCAGCAAAATAGAAAAGACGCAGATTTAAATATTTCCGATCACATTAGTTTGAAAATTTTCTCAACAAATTCACGAATTTTAGAAGTGGCGAAATCTTTTGAAAAATATATTAAAGAACAAGTTTTAGGTGATTCCCTAAACTGCGTTGCAAATGCCGAAGAAGTAAAATCTGCAACAAAATTTTCCTGCGAAAATAAACTCGATGATGGTGATTTGGTGGTGGGAATTGTTTAGCTCAATCTTCTTCCAACATTTTTTTGGCTTGATCATCCGCCGTCAACGCATCAATAAATTCATCCAATTCACCGAGCATAATGTCATCAATTCTATAGCTGGTTAAATTAATTCTGTGATCAGTAACACGGCTTTGCGGGAAGTTGTAAGTTCTGATGCGCTCAGATCTATCGCCGCTTCCAACTTGTTCTTTGCGGTTTGCAGAACGTTCTTTATCGGCTCTTTCGCGTTCAGCTTCATAAAGACGAGATCGCAAAACTTTCATCGCTTTTTCGCGGTTTTTAATTTGCGATTTTTCATCTTGCATTGAAACCGTAACTCCGGTTGGAACGTGAACAATTCTAACTGCAGAATCTGTTGTATTTACTGATTGTCCGCCTGGGCCAGATGAACGGAAAACGTCAATTCGCAAATCTTTTTCTTCAATTTTAATATCAATATCTTCAGCTTCTGGAAGCACGGCAACTGTTGCGGCTGATGTATGTACACGACCTTGCGATTCAGTTTCAGGAACTCGTTGCACACGATGAACTCCCGATTCATATTTCAATCGCGCAAACACGTTGCGGCCCGTGATTGTAGCAGAAGCATCTTTATATCCGCCCAAACCAGTGTCTGAAATTGAAAGAATTTCAAACTTCCATTTTTTCTTCTCAGCATATTTTTGATACATCGCAAAAAGCTTGTAAGCAAAGAGCGCCGCTTCTTCGCCGCCAGTTCCAGCGCGAACTTCAAGAATGGCGTTTTTTTCATCCGCCGCATCTTTTGGCAAAAGCGCAATTTTCATTTGCTGCTCAAGATCAGGAATTTTTTTAGTTAAATCAAAACGCTCATTTTCCAGCAAATTGCGCATTTCCTGATCTGTTGTTGATGGCAAAATTTCATCAATATCGGCCAATTCTTTTTGCGCCTGTTTATATTCGCCAATCAGAGTCACTACAGGAATCATGTCAGAATGTTCTTTGGAAATACGCGCAAAATTTTGACCCAATCCGGAAGGATCAAGCAACTTTTTTTCCAGCTCGGCAAATTTAGTAACAATGCCGTTAAGCTTTGGTGTGAAAGACATTTAAATTAGAAATTGATTTATTTTTGAATGTTTTAGAAACTGCTTCTATGCTCTAAAATCAAGGCTTGAAGCAAATTTACAAAACGATAAATCAAAACACAATGGATTCCAAAAATTTTTACGTAACTTCCCCAATTTATTATGTTAACGACGTGCCGCATATCGGTCACGCATACACTTCAATTGCTTGCGACGTGGTGGCGCGTTTTAAAAGATTGAATGATTTTGAGGTTTATTTTTTAACCGGAACTGACGAACACGGGCAAAAAGTTGAAAAATCAGCTTTGGCGCGCGATAAAAATCCGCAACAATTTTGCGATGAAGTTTCATTAAAATTTCGCGAATTAGCAAAATTATTGAATTTGTCGAATGATGATTTTATTCGCACCACGGAAGAACGTCATAAAAAAGGTGCGCAAAAATTTTGGGAAATTTTAGAAGCCAATGGCGCGATTTATAAAGGCACTTATGAAGGTTGGTACGCGGTGCGCGACGAAGCTTTTTACGCCGAAGATGAATTGGTAAATGGCAAAGCGCCAACTGGTGCGGAAGTTACTTGGCACAAAGAAGAAAGTTATTTTTTCCGCCTCTCTGCTTTTCAAGATAAATTATTAATGCTTTACGAAGCCGCGCCCGACTTCATTCGCCCGCAATCGCGTTTTAATGAAGTTGTGTCTTTCGTGAAAGGCGGATTGAAAGATTTATCAATTTCACGCACTTCATTTTCTTGGGGCGTAAAAGTTCCGGGCGTTGAAAAACACGTGATGTATGTTTGGTTGGACGCTTTAACTAATTACATTTCGGCACTCGGATTTCCTGATGAAAAAAATGAACTTTTCCAAAAATTTTGGCATAATACTTCTGAATCTCCGTTGCACATAGTTGGTAAGGACATTGTACGTTTTCACGCCGTTTATTGGCCGGCTTTTTTGATGGCGGCGAATTTGAATATTCCCCATTCAATTTATGCTCACGGTTGGTGGACAAATGAAGGTCAAAAAATTTCCAAATCAGTGGGAAATGTGATTGATCCGCTGAAAGAATTAGAGTGGCTGGAGTCTTTTGGCTGTAATCGCGAAACTGCAATTGATTATTTTAGATATTTTCTGTTGCGCGAAGTTCCATTTGGCAATGATGGCGATTATTCGCGGGTAAGTTTTTTAACCAGAATTAACGCCGAATTAGCCAATAATATTGGCAATTTAGCGCAAAGATCTTTGTCGATGATTTTCAAAAATAGTGACGCGCAAATTGTTGATTTTAGCGGATATTTAGATGCGGCAGATTTGCTAAAAAGCGCTTACGAATTAAAAGAAAAAATCTCGCAAAAAATGACCAATTTTGCTTTTGATCAAGCGGTTGGAGAAATTTTAGCGCATGCTTCAAAATGTAACGAGTTCTTTAATATCAAGGCTCCGTGGAATTTAAAAAAGGAAAATAAATTAGAAGAAATGAATCTGATTTTATCGGTGATTGCAGAAAATCTACGCGTGATTGCAATTGCGCTGCAGCCATTTTGCATAAATTTAGCGCCGAAAATTTTGGATATTTTGCAAGTTGAAGAAAGAGATTTTGGTTTTATCGATTCTAAATTTGCACTAAAAGCTGGGCATAAAATTAATGAGCCAAAAGCTGTGTTTCCAAGGTTAGAAAGTAAGTAAGTTATGAGATCGAATAGATCCTGAATCAAGTTCAGGATGACAGATTTTTATTGGGCTCGTTTATCCCACATCGTCATCCTGAACTTGATTCAGGATCTATTCGATCAATAAAACAAAGTACGATTACCCTTTAACAACCAATCAAAATTTATGAAAAATTTCTTTGATGATCGCATGAAAACCATGTCGCTAATTGCGTTGGGAATGTTGAGCTTTTACCTTCTAATGCAAGGAATGGGAGTTTTTGCAGATATAGCTTTAAGAAAAAAAACCATCACTCCAACTAACACAATAACATTTCGTGGATTTGCTGAAGTTAGTGCCGTTCCTGATGTTGCAAACTTCATAATTACAATTCACGAAGAAGAAAAAGATGTTGCAATTGCTCAACAAAAAATGACGCAAAAAGCTAATAAAGCGCTCGATTTGTTCAAAGAAAAAGGTATCGATAAAAAAGATATTCAAACTTTAAATTATAGCACTAATCCAAAATTCACTTATCAGGCTGCGCCTTGTGTAAATGGCGTTTGTCCGCCGGGGAAACAGATTTTAACCGGTTATGAAGCATCAGAAACAATTTCGGTAAAATTGCGTGATATTACAAAATCTGGTGAAATTTTAAGCGCAATTTCCGCTTTGGAAATTCACGAAATCAGCGGCCCGAATTTAGTAGTTGATGATATGACAAAATTAAAATCAGAAGCTCAGGCTTTGGCAATTGCAAAAGCTAAAAAAGAAGCTGAAGCAACGGCAGATAATCTTGGAGTTAGTTTGGGAAATATTGTCAACTTTTCCGAAGGCTTGGAACATCATTTTGGCCCACGCCCAATGATGATGGCAAAAATGGCCAGCTTTGATGCAGCAACGCCGGAAGTGGCTCCGCAAATTGAAGCCGGGCAACAAAAAATCGGTGCTAATGTTTCAATCACTTACGAAATCACTCAATAATGAAAATAGTTTCCTGGAATATTAATTCGCTGCGTTTGCGTTTGCCGCTTTTGAAAAAATTTATCGAAGAAGCAAATCCAGACGCAATTTGTTTGCAGGAAATTAAAGTTTCTGATGAGCATTTTCCGCATCTCGAAGTGCGCGCTTTGGGTTTTGAATTTGTCGAATTTTCTGGTGAAAAATCTTATAATGGTGTGGCGATTTTGTCGAAAATTCCGCTGACTAAAATCGAAAAAATTGACATCGAAAATTACGGTCATAAACGCCATATTTCTGCGGCTTTACAGACTAAACAAGGTGAAGTTTTTTTACATAATTTTTATGTGCCGGCGGGCGGCGATATTCCTGATATTTCGTTAAATCCAAAATTCGATCACAAACTAAAATTTATTGATTGGATGAGCCAATATTTTGCGCCGCAAAAAGATAAAAAAATTATTATTGTCGGCGACATGAATATCGCGCCGCTGGAGAACGATGTTTGGTCGCATAAACAACTTTTAAAAATCGTTTCGCACACGCCAATTGAAGTTGAAAAAATGACTAACTTGCAAAAAACTTTAAATTGGATTGATACACATCGTCATTTTGTTGATGCAAATGAAAAACTTTATAGCTGGTGGAGTTACCGCGCCCAAGATGCGCTTGGTGCTAATAAAGGCCGCAGGTTAGATCACATTTGGGCGACACCAAATTTAAAAGACCAAATTAAATCGATGAAAATTTACCGCGATTTTCGAAGCCGCAATCAACCTTCAGATCATGTTCCAATTGAAACTATATTCGATTTAATATGAAAAAAATCGTGATTAATTCGCGCCAAGAAATGGCGAATTTAGCCAAAGAAATCGCGCTTCAAGCTAAAATTGGCGATGTTATTGGTTTAAAAGGCACACTTGGTGCTGGTAAAAGTTTTTTTGCTAAAAATTTTGTGAATGCTTTAAGTGAAAAACCGCGCGAGGTTTTAAGCCCAACTTTTAACTTGGTTTACTCTTACGAAGCTAAGGTTGGCGAGGTTTTTCATTTTGATCTTTATCGTTTAAAAAGTGCCGATGAGTTAGAAAATATTGGTTTTTTTGATGCTTTGCATAATGGAATTAGTCTGATTGAATGGCCGGAAATTGCTGAAGGGTTTTTGAAAAAAAATTATCTCGAAATTGAAATAAAAACTATCGCCGGTGCCAATGAAGAGGTGCGGGAAGTTTTTTTGAAGAAAAAATAATTGAGTCTGTATCTAGTTCGTATGGACCCCGTCGTGAAGACGGGGTGACTGTGTGGGAAGATCTACCTCCACATGTCACCCCGTCTTCACGA
>CAIZZE010000018.1 GCA_903937405.1 uncultured Alphaproteobacteria bacterium
AAGTAACAAGGTTGGCTAAAATATTGGCTGATTTTGCGAGAAAATTATGGTAAAAACTGAGGGAATTTTTTTGGATTTGGAAAATCTAAAAATTCTCAGTTGCGTGGTGAGGAATTTGTGGGTTGTTCAGAGGTTCCTTAATTATCTTACTTACTTTAAAGCGAGTTATCGCAAGTAAAATTTTAAAGTAAAGAGGTTCGTCATTTTTTAAGTTTAGGGCAGGGTAGTGTAATTATTTGACTTTTGTCAAAAGGGTATCATATTAATTTTAATCCTTTTACTCATAAAAGGTAAAATCAAAAAACGGAAAATATGAGACAATTTAATGTAATAGTTGGAGAAAATGGTAGAATGATAATTCCAGCCATATTCAGAAAACAATTAAACTTGAAAGCGGGTGACGAGTTGGTGGTGAAATTATCTGCTGATAATGACATCGTTATCCACAGTCCGAAGCAATCTTTAAGAAAATTACAGGAACTTTTTAAAAGTAGTAGCGAGAGTTTCGTTGATGAGCTTTTTGAAATGCGCCGCAAAGAAGAGATTTAAAAATGACTGATAAAATTGTATTTGATTCGTCGGCAATATTGGCACTGCTCAAGATGGAGCAGGGGCATGAGATAGTTGCTGAACACCTTGAGCACGCGATTGTTTCGAGTGTGAATTTCTGCGAAGTTATCACAGTCGTATCTAGGAAAGGCTTTGGACAAGAGAAAGTAATAAAATTTCTAAAAGAAACTTTTCTACACATTGAGGATTTTGATACTGAGCAGGCGATTATTGCGGCATCATTTAATGATGTTACTAAAAATGGACTCTCCTTGGGTGATAGAGCCTGTTTAGCTTTGGCGAAACAAAAAAACCTTCCCGTGTTAACTGCGGATAAGGTTTGGAAGGATTTAGGGCTGGATGTTGAGGTGCAGTTAGTACGCTAATAACCAGTAACCACAAAAAATTAAAAAATGAAAATTAAAAGTATTTCTCTCAATAAATTCAAACGATTTGAAAAGCTTCAAATTAACAACATTCCCGCAACTGTGAAACTAGTTGTTTTAACAGGACCAAATGGTTCTGGGAAAAGTTCTCTTTTCGAGGGCTTTAACTTCTGGTCTCGCCATAGAAGAGGGCAAGGGGGATTTGATCAAGTTTACCATTCAAGAGATTCTTCTGGAAGTATAGATACTGCTCAACAAGGAACTAATATTGAATTTCATGATTTTACGCCTACAAACCACCGCGAAAACAGGCGTTCCTTTTATATCAGATCAGCCTACAGACATGAGGCAGATTTTACTTCATCTGGCATTAATAGCATTCAAGATATTCTAGATAGTCCTAATAATTTAAGTACCCTGATGCAGCAAGAATCTAGAATATCTGAGAATTATAATCGCATTGTCGGAGAGGTTGTAAATGAAATTTTTATTGAACAGAATCCAAACAAGACGGTACCGTTTCTGACTTTCATTTTAAAAATTTATCAGGCGGTGAAAAAGCTGCGTTTGATTTACTCCTAGATTTTATTGTTAAAAAGGAAACTTTTAACCCAAATCCGTCATTAGCTAAAAACTCTCTAATGACGGTCATTAGGAATGCAGCTAGTATTGACAAGGCTTTCAGCTATGTTTCCTAGCCAGAGTTTTTCCAAAAAACCGAATGTTTTTCTTCCCAAGTTTGAGC
>CAIZZE010000019.1 GCA_903937405.1 uncultured Alphaproteobacteria bacterium
AAGTAACAAGGTTGGCTAAAATATTGGCTGATTTTGCGAGAAAATTATGGTAAAAACTGAGGGAATTTTTTTGGATTTGGAAAATCTAAAAATTCTCAGTTGCGTGATGAGGAATTTGTGGGTTGTTCAGAGGTTCCCAAATTTTCAATCCTGATTCCATATTCTCCTTCTTTATAAAATCCCGGTTCATTCGATAAAACCATTCCCGGTAAAAGCGCTTGATGCCCGCGCTTGCTGATTCCACACGGCCCTTCGTGAACTGATAAAAAATTTCCCACGCCGTGTCCCGTGCCGTGATCAAAATCCAAACCAGCTTGCCAAAGATGTGAGCGCGCTAAAACATCAAGCTGTGCACCGGTTGTGCCAACTGGAAATTTAACTCGCGCCAAAGCAATGTGACCCTTCAAAACGCGAGTGAAATTTCCAATCATTTCGGCAGTTGGGTTGCCAATTGCAACTGTGCGCGTTACGTCGGTTGTGCCGCAAAAATTCTCGCCCAAATATTGACCACCCGAATCAATTAAATAAAGCGAATCGCCACTGATTTTTTTATTGGTTTTTTGAGTTGCATGATAATGGATAACCGCACCATTACTGGCAAATCCTGATATTGAAGCAAAACTTGGATATAAAAAATCAGCACTTTCTTTTCTAAATTCCAACAATTTTTCTGCCGCTTTTATTTCATCAATTTCAGCATAATTTTTTTCAAGCCAGCATAAAAATTTAGTTTTTGCCAAACCATCAACTTCATGCGCTTTGATTATCGAATTTATTTCAATTTCATTTTTGCAAGCTTTGGCAATTTCAATTGCGTCAGTTTTGGCAATTATTTCAAAATTATTTTTTTGCAAAACATCGTAAAGCCAGTAGTTTGCTGATGCGGCGTCGATTTGGATTTTTTTAAAACTTTTGCGCAAAACCGCCAATCTTAAATCAAAACAATCAGCCTGAATAAAGTTCACTTTTTCCAAATCAGAATTTTTGCGATCCAGAACTCTTTTTTCATCGGCATATAATTCAACTTCACCATTTTTGAATAAAACTGCGTAAGCCAGCAAAAGAGGCGTGTATTCTACGTCGGAAGCGCGAATATTTAACAGCCAGCAAATATTTTCTGGCTTGGAAATTATCACCGCATCGGCTTCCAGATTCTGTACAACGTAATTACGTTTTGACATCGAATCGGCACCAACTAAATTAATAGCGCAGGAAAAAATCGGCGAATTTTTTAAGGAACCGCGATCTTTCCAGATTTGATCAACTGGATTTGGATCAAGAAAAATCGGTGCAAATTTGGCACATGATTTTACAAAATTTATACTCATTAATTTTGGATCGAGCGCCAGTTTTTTTGTCAAGCTTAAATTCTCTTCTAGCCATGAAATTACTGATTTTTCAGCCATGTTAAAAATTTCAAATTCATCTAAATCCAATTGATTTCGCGCTTGCAGCGTGTAGCGACCGTCGGTGAAGAAAAAAGATTTTTTTTCTCCAATAATTAAAATAGCATTTGAGCCAGTAAAGCCTGTTAAATATTGAATGCGCTTCTGATTTTCTGGTAAATATTCAGAAAAAAATTCGTCGGAATTTGGTAAAATAAAAAAATCAATTTTTTGATCTTTTAAAATTTTTTTAAGAGACGATAATTTTGATTCGAATTCGCTTTGCATAGTTTTTTGCTTCAAAAAAGGATTTAGAATCTACGATGAAGTTTGAGTGGACCCCGTCGTGAAGACGGGGTGACAATGGAAGCAAAATCTTTCCAACACACGTCACCACGTCTTCCGCATGTCACCCCGTCTTCACGACGGGGTCCACTCAAACTTCATCGCGTATCATATTTAACACCAAAACACACTAATAAATGACCAAAAAAAAATCAGCTTTTTCTTGTCAATCCTGCGGCGCAATTCATTTTAAATGGGCGGGAAAATGTCCCGATTGTAACGCTTGGAACAGCATGGTTGAAGAGTTCGAAGATGGTGGCAGCTCGCATTTCACTCGTATTTTAGACGATAAAAAATCTAAAAATTCTGACTCTAAAAAAATCGAATTAGTTCAATTAACCGGCAAAGCGCAAGATTTTCCCCGCATTAAAACCACAATCAACGAACTTGATCGCGTGCTTGGCGGCGGCTTGGTTCAAGGTTCCGTCGTATTAATTGGCGGCGATCCCGGAATTGGAAAATCAACTTTGCTTTTACAAACCGCCGAAAGTTTAGCATCAGGCAAAAACCAAGTAATTTATATTTCGGGCGAAGAATCAATCGATCAAATTCGCCTGCGCGCACAAAGAATGGGCGTGAAACAAGATTCAATTCAACTTGCTGCAACTACAAATGTTGCTGAAATTATTAATTCAATTGATGCCAAAAACCTGCCGACAATTGTAATTATTGATTCAATTCAAACTATGTTTATTGATGAACTTTCATCAGCTCCGGGCACGGTTTCACAGGTTCGCGCCGCTGCGGGCGAATTAACAATTTTTGCCAAGAAAAATAATATCACCTTATTAATTGTGAGTCACGTCACCAAAGATGGACAAATTGCCGGCCCAAAAGTTTTAGAACATATGGTTGACACTGTACTTTATTTTGAAGGTGAAAAAGATTTACATTTTCGGATTTTACGCGCCATCAAAAACCGCTTTGGCGCCGCCAATGAAATCGGCGTTTTTGAAATGAATGATGTTGGATTATCCGAAGTTTCAAACCCGAGTGAACTTTTTTTAACTTCCTATGACCGTGAAACCAGCGGCTCAATTGTATTTGCTGGCGTTGAAGGCACGCGCCCGATTTTAGTTGAAATTCAGGCTTTAGTTTCACCATCTTTCATACCAACTCCGCGACGCGCTGTTGTTGGTTGGGATTCAAATCGCCTCGCCATGATAATTGCGGTTTTAAACAGTCGTTTCGGGCAAAATCTTTTTGACAAAGAAGTTTATTTAAACATTGTCGGCGGCTTAAAAATCGAAGAAACCGCTGCTGATTTAGCCGTTGCCTGCGCTTTGATTTCAGCCGCGCGCGATATTGCGCTGCCTTCTTCGACAATTGCGATTGGCGAAATTGGTTTAAGTGGCGAAGTTAGAATGGTCAGCAATTTGGAGGGAAGATTGAAAGAAGCGGCGAAATTGGGTTTTAAAAATTGCTTGATTCCAAAAGCCAATGAGAAGAATAAGAATTTCGCGGCGTTAAAAAAATCTCTTCCCGAAATGAATTTCCAAATGATTGCGCATGTACGCGACTTGGGTAAATTTTTTAGAAAAAACTAATTATGAAAAACTTCTTAAGAATTTTTATCGCAATTTCATCTTTATTCATTTCTTCGGCATTTGCCGGAGATTCAGAATTTTTGGTGCAAATTAAAGACCACAAATTCGAACCAGCTTCAATCAAGGTTCCAGCCAATCAAAAATTTAAATTGGTGGTAGAAAATCTCGATAAAACTTTAGAAGAGTTTGAAAGCGGCGATTTGAAAAAAGAAAAACTTGTGGGTGGCGAAAAAAAAGTCACAATTCCAGTTGGTCCTTTAAAATCAGGCGAATATAAGTTTTTTGGCGACTTCCATCAAAAAACGGCACAAGGTGTTTTAATCGTTAATTAGCAGCTCGCTAATTTTATTTGTGATTTTGCCCGCAATATTATCCGCATTGCCAATCACCTTGAAAGCCTTCTCTGACATGGCTTTAACAACATTCTCATTTTGCAAAAATTCTTTTACTTGCGCTGCTAATTGCTCTTTTGAATCAATCATGATGCAAGCCTTTTCTGCTTCCAGAGTTTCGTAAATTTCTTTAAAGTTAAAAACTTTACGACCCGAAATTACAACACATCCCAACTTGATTGCTTCGAAAGGATTATGCCCGCCGATTTCTAGCAAAGAACCGCCGATGAAGGAAAAACTGGCTAATCGATAAAAAATACCAAGTTCGCCCAAAGTGTCGGCGAGATAGAATTCTGTAGCATTTTCAATATTTTGTTTTTGGCTGCGCTGCGCAATATTCGCTGCGCCAATTAATGATTTAATTTCATCGGCGCGGTTCGGATGACGTGGAACTAAAATAGTAAGAAGATCGGGAAAAGTTTTTTTCAATTCATTATGCGAAAATAATACTGCCTCTTCTTCGCCCTTGTGAGTACTGGCGGCAAGCCAGAATTTACGCGAACCAATTTGTGATTTTATTTTTTCAAGTTCTGCAGAATTAAAATCAAGATTACGCGCTTGAGATTTTAAATTTCCGTAAAATAAAACTTCATGTTTTGTCAATTGTTCGAGACGTTTTTTATCATCATTAGTTTGAGCAAAAATTGTCGAAAAAGAATCAAAAATTTTAAAGCCGCATCTTTTAGCAATTCTCCATTTTTTTGCTGATTTTTCAGACATTCTGGCATTAACCAAAAATGTTGCTATTCCACGGCGATAAGCGCTGTCAATAAGGTTGGGCCAGATTTCAGATTCTACAAAAATTGCTGCTTTTGGTTGCCAAAAATCGAAGAAATTTTGTACACAGTAATAAGAATCAATTGGCAAAAATTGATGAATTACGCGGCCATTAAAATTAGGAATTTTAGAGGCAATTATCAAAGCAGAAGTAAGTGTAGTTGTGGCAAAAAGAACTGTCGCCTGCGGAAATTTTTCAAGTAAATCATCGACTAAAACCAAAGATGAATTTGCCTCACCAACACTAACGGCGTGAAGCCAGATTATATCGCCTTCTGGACGGATTTGTTTGGTGCGCCCGAAACGCTCTCTCAAACGTGATTTATCTTCTTTTTTCTTGATAACGCGATAGATTAGATAAAGTTCAATAACTGGAAAAAGTAGAACTGAAAAAATGCGATAAAGAAACATTTGTAACGAATTAAATTTATAAAAAATGCAGTTTTAGCTCATCGAGCAAAATAAAAAATACCTAGCTAAAGCCCACAGTTAAAACCCGCCGGCACTTTTAATAAAAAAGTTTTTTAACTTAGGAAATTTATTTACCAATCCAAGCCCCAAACCTCGCGCCAAGCTTGTTGACAGACTTTTAGTTTCAAACAAAGAATTTAAAATGTCAGTCGCAACCAACATTTTTTTAGCTTCGAATTTGGCTTTTTTATTGTAAGTATCAATCAGGCTTTGGCTCGAAATATCAGAGCCACAAAGCAGATTATTTTTTATTAATTCGCAAAGAATATTAATCCCCGAAATCGCTAAATTAAAACCCTGACCCGCGATTGGATGTACTCCGCATGAGGCATCTCCAATCAAAAGCATCTTTTCGTGATAAAATTTTTCTGCTTCAACCAAAATTAGCGGATAAGAAAATTTATCAGAAACTAAGCGGGTTTTTCCTAAACAATTATCCATTTTTTTGGTTAATTGCTGGATAAAATTTTCTTCATCCAAACTCAAAATTGTTTGCGCTAGTTGATCAGGTGCGATCCAAACAATTGAAGATTGGTTGGAGTTTTTTAGCGGCAAAATTGCCAGCGGTCCACCAGGAAGAAATTTTTCATGCGCAATATTTTCATGAGGTTTTTCATGTTCAATATTGAAAACGATTGCTGTTTGAAAATATTTTTTTTGCGTCGTGTTAATTTGATAAAGCTCGCGAAGCCTTGAAAGTCGGCCATCACAAGCGAGCAATAATTTTGAATGAAGAATTTTTCCATCATCAAGTTTTACACCAACCAAATAACCAAATTTAATTTCTTCATACGAATTTGGAGAAAAAACTGTGATATTTTCGCGTTTTAAAACCTGATCGCGCAGCGCATTATGAATGTGATAATTTTCAATAATCATGCCGAGTTGTCCCTTAGCGGCATCAACCTCGCGCCCAATAAAATCAAGGATAAAAGATGATTTATAATCTGTGATTTTTATATCAGAAATTTTTCCGCCATGGGGCGCAACTTCATCATAAATTCCGATTTCTTTGAATAATTTTAATGAAGCTGCCGAGATTGCATAAGCGCGACCATCGCGTTTTCTATCTTGGCTTAAAATATCTAATTTTTCGACAATAGCGATTTTTAGATTTGGCGCAGCATTAATTAGCGCAAGCGCAGTAGTCATGCCAGCGAAGGATCCGCCGATAATTGTGATGTCGAAATTTTGAGACATTAAATTTTCTTAAATTAGTGGAAATATTTAAATATTAATACGTCTCAAGTCCGCATAGACCCCGTCGTGAAGACGGGGTGACAATGCTTTGCATTGCCCGCAGGAACATCGAGTATGTTTTTGTAAGCTTCCAAACTTGTGTCACCCCGTCTTCACGACGGGGTCTATACGGGCTTGAGTTTGTAATTAAATCATGTTTTTTGGATTAACCCATTGGTCAAATTGCTCTGATGTAACCAAGCCAGAAGCCAGAGCTGCCGCCTTTAGAGTTGTTCCTTCTTTATGTGCTTTTTTGGCAATTTTAGCAGCATTATCATATCCGATATAAGGATTTAAGGCTGTTACCAACATTAAAGATTGTTCCAATAATTGCGTGATGCGCTCGCGATTAGCTTCGATTCCGACCAAACATTGATCGATAAAACTGTTAATTCCATCAGATAAAAGATTAATCGATTCAATAATATTTCTGATAATCATCGGACGAAAAACATTTAGTTCGAAATGTCCATTAGAGCCGCCAACCGTTACAGCCACATGATTTCCCATGATTTGGCAAGCAATCATTGTCAAAGCTTCGCATTGCGTTGGATTTACTTTTCCTGGCATGATTGAAGAGCCAGGTTCATTTTCTGGCAAGCTGATTTCGCCAAGTCCAGAGCGCGGGCCTGAAGCTAAAAAACGAATGTCATTAGCAATTTTCATGCAAGAAGTGGCGAGAGAATTTAGTGAGCCAGAAAAATTGACTAATTCATCATTACAAGCCAAGGCGAAAAATTTATTTTTGTTAGTAAAAAAGCTATTGGCTTTCTCTAATCCTAGTTTTGCAAGATTTGAATCTTTAACTTTCCAAACACCATCAGCTAAATTTGTGCGGCCCAAATCCAAATTTAAAAGCTTCCCATGAAGAGTTTTTAAACCAGAAACTTCTGTAATTTTTTCAGCAAAATTTACTGCAAATTTTGGATGACAATTTAAGCTAGTTCCAACCGCAGTACCGCCTTGCGCTAAAGCTGTTACGTACAGAATTGATTGAGAGATAAAAACTGCCGCAGTTTGAATTTGCACTTTATAAGCCGAAAATTCTTGTCCCAAAGTTACTGGCGTTGCGTCTTGCGTATGAGTTCTGCCAATTTTAATGATGTCATTAAATTCAGCTTCTTTTTTACCTAATTCATTAGCGAATCTAATAAGAGTCGGAAGTAATTTTTCATACGTTGTAAGTACAGTCGCAACATGCATTGCAGTTGGAAAAGTATCGTTTGAACTTTGACCTAAATTGACGTGATCATTTGGATGAATTGGCGATTTTCCGCCTTTTTGGCCCGTAACTTTTTCATTAGCAACTGAAGCAATAACTTCGTTGGTATTCATGTTGGTTTGAGTGCCAGAGCCGGTTTGCCAAACAACTAATGGAAAATGATTTTCGTAAAACCAATCAAAACGCCCCAGAATTGTGTCCACCGCATCAACAATTTTATCAGCTAAATCGGGAGAGAATTTTTTAAATTCATCAGATGCTGGATCCAACGCCATTAAATCTTTATTGGTAAGCGCCGCAGCTTTTTTAATCAGCAACATCGCTTTCACAACTTCCTTTGGCATTTTATGGCCCGGATTGTCGTTGCAAATTGGAAAATTCTGAACGGAGCGTTGAGTTTGAGCAGCGTAATAAGCTTGTGCTGGAACTTTGATTTCACCAAAAGAATCGGATTCGATGCGGAAATTTTCTGTCATAATTTTTATGATATTTTAGTTAAGAAATACTAATTTTAATAAACTCTTCAACATCAAGGCTGGCCTTGCCTACGAGCAATCCGCTAACTCCATCAATTGCCAAAATTTCTTTGGCATTTTGTGATGTTACCGAGCCGCCATAAAGCATGAAAAATTCTTGAGCGCGGTTCTGAAGTTTTTCATTAAAAATTTTACCAAGTAATTTTGCCATCTCTGCGATCTGCGCCACTGTTGGAGTTTGACCAGTTCCAATTGACCAAATTGGTTCGTAAGCAATCACTAATTTGGTGAAATTTGCTTCTTGCGGAATTGAATCTTTGATTTGCTTATAAACAAATTCCAAATGCCTGCCTTCATCTCTGATCTCTTTGCTTTCGCCAACGCAAATAATTGGCGTTAGGCTTTGACTCAAAGCTGCTTGTACTTTTTTTGCGACAATTTCGCTGCTTTCGAAATGAGTCTCGCGACGTTCTGAATGTCCGATAATAACATATTCACAGCCGACTTTTTTTAACATTGCCGCACTTATATCGCCGGTAAATGAACCTGCTAATTCATGATGACAATCTTGACCACCAAGCCTTATTGGACGCTGTTCTAACATAATTACGCTTAATTCTTCGGCAGAAAAATCTTCGACTTTTTTATGATCGCGTTTCATGATTTCTTCCAGATCATCAAAAGAATCATCCATCAATTCGCTATCAATATAATCGAGCAAAAAAGCTGGCGGACAAAGCACCATTTCCACTTTTTGCAATTCGTCATATTTAGCAGAATAATTTTTAAAAAAACCATCCATCCAGACATCAACTTCGTCGAAAGCGTGATTCATTTTCCAGTTAGCGGCGATGATTTTTTTCATGATTTTGAATTTTTAGAAATTAATAATTAACTGCTCAAGCTCTTTGGCGAAGAGCTGATAACGCCATCCGCTGGCGATTTTATCAAAAATTTTTTTTTTGCAAACTGCTTTTTTTAAATCAGAAGCAGTGATCAGAAATTGTTCCTGAAATTTTTCACGGGCGGCAATTTCAGTAATAAAAATTTTAGCTTCAGCGTAACAAAGTTTTTGCGACTCACGCATGGCAAAAGTTTTTTCTTCTTTCTTTGGTTTATCCAGCACTTCTTCATTTTCATCAAGAATTTTTTGCGCTTCTACTTTCATTTCCGCCGTAAAACTTGAAGGAAATTTTTGCGCCATTACGATTCTTTCAATCGCTTCATCTTTTATAAAATGCTGGCGCGGAACATCTAATTTCATAGCCCAGCGCTCGCGCCAAGAAATTAAAGCTTTAATTTGAGCAATCTGTTTTTCGTTTTTACCGCGGAAAGAATAATCGCGACTCAAACTTTCATCCGATTTAAAAAGGCTTTTATTGATGAAGCTTTCCATTTCTTCCAACAGCCATTCGAAACGATTTTTTGATTTTAAAATTGTACAAAATTCTTCGTAAATTTCTTCCAAAAAAAACACATCTAAAAGCGCATATTCAATTTGTTTAGCGCTTAGTGGACGAGCTTGCCAATCGCTTCTTTGCTGCTCTTTATCAAGTTGCCAATCGCAAACTCTGTCAACTAAAGCAGAATAGCCAATACTAAAACCGTAACCGCAAAAATTTGCCATTAGTTGAGTGTCAACAATAGATTGCGGTAGTAAGCCAGATTTGCGGTGAAAAATCTGCAAATCCTGTGCGCATGAATGCAAAATTTTTATGATTTTTGGATCAGCAATAACTGCAAATAACTCGGTTAAATCAATATCTGTCATACAATCGACGATAAAAGATTCCTTCTTTTTGGGAGAAGTTTTTACAGCGACTTGTATGATTGACAAAATCGGGTAATAAGTTGTTTGGCGGGTAAATTCAGTATCAAGCGCTACAACACCTGTCGTCTTGATCAAAGCAACCATGCGGTTTAATTCTTCTTGGGAATTGATGTAAAAATCTTCCTGACTAATGATTATTTCCCTCCAACTGTTATACCTTGAAACAAAGGGTCCTTGGTTAAAGGCATGGCTTTTGGCTCAGCAACCGCGCCATTTGGAATTTTGGTTTTAGCCAAATCAAAAAGATATTTAGTATCAATATCTAATAATTGCTTTTCTAATAATTCAGAAATCTGTGTTTTAACTTTACTCTGGTCTATTCCTTGATCTTCTTTTTCTTTATATATTTCTTGCAGCTTTTTCGAAGTAGTAAGATTTAATTTTATCGCAGACTCATTTATAAATTCATCATTTAAATCTTTGATCGATTTGTCACATAATTTTTTCTTATCTGCATCTGATCTTTCCTGACGGAATACTGTTAAATTTTCAGCAAAAGACTTAGTGCTATCTTGAGTTGCACTAAAGAGCAAAAATCGATCCAGAGCTTCTTTTTTGGCATCGCTATTTACATCATGTAAAATCTCAAAAAACTTTTTTTCGCCACCATTTTCCAAAATTTTTGACATTGGATAGTTTTCTATATTGCAACCTACATCTTTTATCTTGAATTGCAGTCCATCAAATAGCTCCGCCAATTTATCGGCATTGGCGGAATCAGAAACGAAGCTTACTAATTTTGCATCGAGATTAGCTTCTTTAAGTGTCGCCATTCTTTTGGCTGAGAATTTATTTACTCGCTCTTCAAGTCCGGCATGTTGGCCATATTTAAAATCTTTGGTGGCAATAACAATATTGCCTTTACCATCTTTTTCAAAACCGCTTTTACGACCTTTTTCGAATGTCTTAAATATTTCTTCTAAAGCCTTTTGCTGGCTTTCTTGATAAGTTGAAATTTTTTGATATTGCGTTATTTCTGCATCAGCACGAAAGAAAGAATATAAAACAGCTGGGGCTAATAAAGCTATTGGTGAAAATTGCAGAGGGCTTGCTGCACCAAGAGCGTTTTGCACCAAATCATTGTCGGTTAGAAAATCAAATATTTCGCAAAGATTGCTGACTATTGGAGTTTTATCAAAAAATAGTTGTATTCCGTCATCAATTCTAAAAGCTTCTGCAATTTTACCAAATGGCCCCAAAACATCGCTGCTAGCCATGTCTCCCAAGCCTTCACCTAAAGTTTTTCCTGCGTCAAATAAAGGTCCGATTAATTCCATAAAGGGATCAATATAGCTAAATACCTGACCGGCGATTGAAAATGCTCCAATTGGTGTCAGCAATAAAAATATCTGCAAACAACGATATTTCCATAACCTGTCATCTTCATCAACATGCTCCTGCAAACCTGCTAGCATTGAATCATTCATATCGTTCAGCTTTTTATTAAAAGCGTCTAATTCGGCTTTAACTGCAGTATCTTCTACTTTAATTTCATCAGTAATCAGTTTCTGCATTTTTTGGAAAGTTGCCTGATCCATTATATCATCACTTCCAGCTAGAGCGCTATTTACCTTATTTAGAACCTTAAGATAAAAACTACTATCTTGCGCATTAGGCCCAGCCTTCCAAAGCATGTTGGAAATTAGCTCATTTCTTCGAGTTAGAAAATCTTTATAAGTAACACTATCTGATGCTTTAGAGCTACTAAGAACACCACGCCCTGCCCATTCTGTTATTTGATGGATTGTCTCACCGAACTCTTCAAAATTGTTACTGACTCTGTTCCAAGTCTTATTCCTGGTTTTAATGCCAGCTCTTTCTTCCGGAGTTAAATCTCCGCGACCCTCTTCAAGAAAAACTTTGAGCCGATTATCGTTAATTTTTATGTCATCGAGAACACTGACCCGAGTATCAAAAACAATATTGCGATAAGCTTTTGGCGGCATTGAAGTATGAATCAAAGCATTATCACGATATTTAACCCTATCGATCTCGGATTCAATCCTGAACTTACTACCACCTATAAAACTATATGGACTAACACCAACTGCTACTTCATCACCACCATAAATATTGTGAGAAGCAACACCATTTCTATTGCTGGCGTAATTCCCATCTTCATTAACAAATGGCATATTGTCAGCCATTTGAGTCATCAAATTACCCAGCTTAACTTGCCCCGGCTTTAACTCAAATCTTCTGATTTCATATTCCTGACGTTTAACATTTTTCCAGCATCTAATATTATCACTTCTTTCATCGAAAATTTTCTTGGCAATTTCGAGCTGTTCTTTAATTGCAATTGCATGTGCTGCATTTGATTCTGCTTTGTCATCTCCGCAGATTTTAATAAAATTATCCCGCAACTTTTCCTTGATGAGATCAATATATTCTTTTTGGTAAAGCTCAGGAATTTTATATAACTGACCATTTCTCTTCTGATTCCGAGCTTCATCTGTTATAGTAACCGCATGTTCTTCCTCAAAAAATTCTTTTAGCTTTGCATTAACCAATTCCACTACGGAAATTGACTTACTAGATTCCAAACTATCTATTTCCGTTACATTTGTAGGTGAAGGAGGTCGCACTAGTTTTACCTTTTTATGATTTAATTTAATCTGGGCGCAAAAATTTATTACACCTTAAATTCTTTTTAAAATAACTTGTAATTTATCACACCTGTTTTCTTGACATTAGGTAAGCAAAAAATAAATTCCCATTCGATCTTTTTTCAAAAAAACTAATTTCCAACAATATTTCGAGGTTGCAATGATTAAAAAATTCCTAACTTTATCCGCTGTTCTTTTGCTGGTTTCTTGCCAAAGCAAAACCAAAAGCGATGATTTAAGAACTGAGGATAAAGCCGCCGCTCAAGTTGACACCAAAGGTTCTTACCAAACTCTTGAAGGTGAACAACAAGCTAATGTCTTAAATCAACAAGTTCCTGTACAAGAAATCGAAGTTCAAGACCGCGTACTTTTCGGTTATGATTCAGCTGATTTAAATGATGAAACTAAAAAAATCCTTGATACCCAAGTTTCTTGGTTAAAAAGCGATGCCGGAATTAAAATCACAATCGAAGGCCATTGCGACGAACGCGGAACCCGTGAATATAACATCGCACTTGGTGAAAAAAGAGCTAATGCTGCTAAAAAATATTTAACTTCGAATGGCATTGATGCCGCAAGAATTAAAATTATTTCTTATGGTAAAGAACGTCCAGCATTCTTTGGAACTAGCGAAGAAATTTTAGCTAAAAACAGAAGAGCTGTAACTGAAGTTAACTAAGAATAAGAGAATTAAATGGTATCAACAAAAGCAAGTGTATTTGAAAAAGTAAGCCAGCAATATGGCGTAAGTCCCGAACAGGCAGAACACTTGGTAGAATATCACAGTGCCGTTCGGGCCGCAATAAATGATGAATTTGCCACTGCCCAAGTTGCACCAAAAGTTGAACTTAAAGAAGGAAATTCTTCCAAAGCTATTAGCGCACTATCACAATTCTTCGGCGTATTTGGTGCTATTGCAAATACCGCCAATACCGCGATCAACGCAACCGGTGACCACATTGAGCGCGATGGATATCAAAATCTTTTAGCAACAAATCCTAGTCATGATCTTAATAATGTCGGTATTTTTTCCAAAGCTTTAGCTACTGATTTGGTTGAAAAAAAACATGACAACCTCAAAGATTTAAGCAGCAAAGAAATAAAACAAGCCGCAGAAAAAGACGCCGCAACAATTCTACAAACTATGCGCAAAGGTAAATTTGATGCAATAGTTGTAGAAGGTGAAGATGAGAAACCAGTTGCCAATAGTGAGGTTATAGATGCTTTATTAGAGCAGTTCAAACCAGAGCCGCAAAAAGAATCTAATTTTGGACAAAAAGCAGTTTATGAAAATTTAGGTCGACATACGGCGGCAATATTAAGCCATGAAAATAGATCTACTAAACAAAATACCTCGCAAAGAATCTAAATTTTCATTCCCATCTTAGCAATTTTTTCACCTAAAGAATTTTGTTCACAGCGATTGTGCAAATGTCCAAAATCGAGCTTATCCATATTTTGGTCTTGATTGGCGCAAGAATAAAAATATTCCTCCTCACCTTTTTCATTCACCCTTTTTTGCAAACATTGCGAACAAACGCCTTTTAACATACATTGCATTGGCGCATTTAAACTAGTAATTGCAATCTTCGCTTCACTAATTGAAGGCACTAAATTCTGATGACGCAATTTCGCAATTTCATGCATCATTTGATCATTTCCAATCGTAAAAATGCGATCGATTTTTTTCGGATTTTTCAAAAAATAATCCGCCAAAACTTCAATAACCGAGCCATTTTTTTCATCAATTGCCAAAACCAAAACATCGCAAGATTTTTGCATTCTTTCCAAACGCACAATATTAGATTCTTTGCGATAACCAGCGAAAAAAATCACTTCACAACCATTTGCTTTGTAAGCTTGCGCAATCTCGGTTAAAGGCTGATTTCCACGTCCTCCGCCAACCAAAACTACAGTTTCATTTTTTGGCATTTCCGTTGGCGAGCCACTTGGACCCATGAAAACGCAAGGTTCCCCAGCTTTAAAATTTTTAATTAAATTTGTTGAAGCGCCAACTTCAAGTGCAACACAAGTAATAATTCCTTTTCTTCGATTAATCGAAAGCGCAGTTAGCGCAATACCTTCCATAACTTGTAATTGATCGCCAATTTTTTGCGCTAAAGCGTGATAATTTTGCAATCTAAAAATATGTCCTATTTCAGTGTGTTTTGCCAAAAGTGGTGCGCGCACCGAGACTTCTAAAACATGGTCGGAAAGCCTTTCAATTTTTTCGATCTTTACCAGAAATTCAGAATTTATTTTTTCCAAAAAACCCGCTTCAAAATTCGAAGATTTTCCATCAAGAATTTTAGTAATTTGATCATGGCCTAATTTTGCACTCGCCATCGCCTTCACCACATTTCCTTCAAAATTGGGATGCAAATCACCAAAAAAACTCACCGCTTTTCCTGAATTTTTATCAATTTTTGTAATTACACTAAATTGCTTTGGACGCGCGCTGTGCGTGACATCAAAATGCCTTTCTTTTTCGTCAATTTCAGAAAAATATTTTCCATCTAATTTAAAATCCAAACCATCTTCTAAAACCGGCGCAATATTTGGCGTAGTTCCTGCCGCAATTAAAAGCGCTTTGCATTTGAAATTTTTATTATCGGCACATTTCAAGTTTTTAATGTGACCAAAATCATCAATTTCAATTTCCAGCGGCGTGATATTTTCGACAAATTCCACACCTTCTTCAAACGCTTTATTCAGCTCTTGATGGCTCAACCTGTAAGCCGGAGAATCTTGTAATTTTTTTCGATAAATAATTTTTGCGCCGCCCCATTTTTTCAGCAATTCAAAAGCATTACCACTTTTTAATTCTTCTGCATGTTGCAAAAATTCTGCGGCAATAATTTTTTCTTCTTCATTTAAAATTGCCCAAATTTTTTCTTTGCCAATTTGCGCAACTTTCTTGGCGAATTTTTTTATCTGCACCAAATAATAAGCCTGTGCTTCGCAAGCCGTATCAACAGCCGTAAGGCCGGCGCCAATTACCAAAATTGGCAGGCGAACTTGTAAATTGGTAAATAATTCTTCTTTAAATGCGCCAGTTAATTGCAGCGACATCAAAAAATCAGAAGCCGAACGTACACCTTTAGCAAAATTATTTTTTAAATTAATGATATTAGGACGACCCGCGCCAATACAGAGCGCAACGTGATCAAAACCATAATTTTCAAAAGCAGTTTTATCGGTAATTGAAGAACCAAAACGAATACCGCCAAACATGCGGAAATTTTTTCTGCGCTCCAAAAGCAGGCGAATAACTTTTAAAAAATTCTTATTAAAACGCACCGTAATTCCATATTCTGCAACACCTCCAAAACCATGAATCAAGCGACTTGAGAGCGGTTCGTAAATTTCATCTAAATATTTTATCGGTTTAAATTTTTGACGATTTCCATGTTCATCAATTCCTGAAATTTGTGAATTTAACGGCTCAATTTTTAAACCATCAATTGCCACAATTTCGTGACCATCATTTAATAAGTGATGCGCCAAAGTGTAGCCTGCAGGCCCTAAACCAGCGATCAGAATTTTTTTACCTGTATTTTTTTGCGGTAAATTTTTGGCAATATTTAACGGATTCCACCGCGTTAGAAGCGAATAAATTTCAAAGCCAAATGGCAGCGCTAAAATATCTTTTAAAGTGCGAGTTTCAATTTGCGGAATATCAACTGGATCTTGTTTTTGGTAAATGCACGACTTCATGCAATCATTGCAAATACGATGTCCCGTGCCTGCAATCATTGGGTTATCAATAACAGCAATCGCAAAAGCAGCGAGCGAGAAACCTTCTGATTTTAAAAAATTCATTTCTGAAATTTTTTCATCCAAAGGACAACCGTGCAACTCAACACCAAGCGGATCAAGTTTTAAATTATTCCCAGAATTTTCTGACGTATGTACAAATGAAAGCGGCGCTTTAATTCCAGTTTTACAAGAATCTTTTTCCTGCTTGTGACAAAAAATACAATAATTAGCTTCAGCGAACACCCGATTGAGTCCAAAACCATTATCAGTTAAATTAAAACTGTTATTAGATTCATGGCGTTTTGATTTTTCATGAGTTGGATTTAACAGGTTTTGGTGATCGATTTTTTTCGGCAAAATAAATAGTGCGCCGTTTTTGTGAAGGCGACGACCTGCTTGCGAATATAAGGCCCAAGCTGAATAAAGCGTTAATTCTTCTAAATTTTTTTCTTGAGAAATTTCTTCGGCGAGTTTTTTTTCTAAATCATCAATGTCATCGTGAGAAATATTTAATTTTTCTAAAATCTTAAAACCAAGATTAGATCCTGAAACGAGTTCAGGATGACAATGAAGGGAGATTTTACAAAGAATGCCGTCATCCTGAACTTGTTTTAGGATCTTTTCAAAATCTTCAAAACTAATTTTTTTCGCCACTTCGCGCTGCACAAATTCGCGACGAATTTGATAGATTTTTTTTAAATCTTCGTGACGTTTTTTTAAGTCAAAATTTTCTTTTTCAATGTTAAAAAGCTCAACAATAAAATCTTCCAAAACCCGCGCAACATCAATTAAAACCTGCGATTTCTGTGGATTGGTCATAAATTCCAAACCAGCTTCAACTTTTTTTAAACTCAAAAAACGCGCCGCAATTTCTGGAGTTTTTTCATTTAAATATTCTTCAAATTTTTTGTTTAATTTCTCCAACCCTTCACGCTCGTAAAGATCTTCAAAAGTAACGCCAAATATAGGTTTAAGAGGATTTTCTGAGGGCATTTTTTACGATTGATTCTTCATCAAATTCAAATTTTGTAGTTCCAATTATCTGATATTTTTCATGTCCTTTTCCAGCCAAAATCAAAATGTCATTTGGCTGCAACATTGTCAGCGCTGTTTCAATTGCAGTTTTACGATTATCAATTTCAACAGTTTTTGTTCTATCGCAATAAGTTAAAATTTCGGCGCGAATATTTTCAGCTTTTTCACTGCGCGGATTATCATCAGTTACAATCACAAAATCCGATAATTCATTGGCGATGCCGCCCATTATTGGTCTTTTTTTAGCATCGCGATCGCCGCCACAACCAAACAAAACCAACACGCGCGCTTTGCTGATTTGATGAGCTAATTTTAAAACATTAATCAAAGCATCAGGCGAATGGGCAAAATCAATAAAAACTTGGGCTTGATTTGATAAAATTGCCACGCGCTGCATTCTCCCCAAGGCTGGCTGCAACTGATTAAAATTCGGCAAAATATTTTGTAATTGCAATTCGGTTAAATTGTACTTTGTAAGTACATTTCCTAAAGCACAAAGCGCGTTAAAAGCTTGAAAATCTCCGCTAACTGACAATTCAAATTGATAGTTTTTTTGGCGAAATTCAAAGAAAACTTTTTGGCCATTTTCGATTTGCTCAATTTTTTGGAGCCTTAATTGGCCTGCTTTAAAGC
Organism: uncultured Alphaproteobacteria bacterium; assembly: GCA_903937405.1. Taxonomy (GTDB): domain Bacteria; phylum Pseudomonadota; class Alphaproteobacteria; order Rickettsiales; family UBA1997; genus UBA2645. Next base: position 17,722 of record CAIZZE010000019.1, read on the forward strand.
CATATTCGATAATATTATATTTTTTCTCGACGCAAATTTTTCTGATTTGGGCAAATTCTTCCAAATCACTATTTAAAACTGCCGATCCGTTTTTTTGCAACACGTTGGAAAATAAAATCATTTTGCAGCGAAAATATTCAGCCATCGATTTGTGATAATCTAAATGATCTTGAGTGAAATTTGTAAAAGCGCCAACATCAATTTTTAAACCTGCGATGCGGCCTTGTTCTAAGCCAATCGAACTCACTTCGAGTGCAACATCATCAGCTGCAAATTTTTTTAAATTGTACAGATTCTTGTACAACGAAACAATGTCGGGAGTTGTGAGTGAAGAATTTTGCAAATGATCTTTTATTTCATCATCACACATTACACCGAGAGTTCCGATTGATGCCGATTTTTTTCCTAAAAATTGTAAAATCTGGCGCGTAAATTCTGCGGTAGAAGTTTTGCCGTTAGTGCCTGTAATAGCGTAAATATTGGCTGGAAGTGGTGCGTAGAAAATTTGTAAAAATTCAACAAGAAGCTGAAATGGATTTGAAGATTTAATGGAATTTTCATCATTTTCTGAAATCGCAATTGCCGCGCCATTTTCCAGAGCGCTGGCGATAAATTTTGAACCATCATTTATTTTTCCCGGAAGAGCAAAAAAAACTGAATTTTTTTTGACTAAACGCGAATCAATTGCAATATCTTCAATCGTAATTGAGTCAATTAAAGCGCCTTTCGGCAAGCTAAAATCGGTTTTAACTTGAGAAAGAATTTGCGAAAGTTTCACGAAAAATTGGCAATCAATTGATTAAATTTATGCGCCGCATTTTTTGGATTGGCGTCGCGCGTGATTGGCCTTCCAACCACTAAATGCGAACTGCCATTTGTAAGTGCAGTTTTTACATCGGCAACACGTTTCTGATCATCATTGGCAATTTCTTCCAGCCTGATTCCCGGGCTTACGATCAAAAAATCAGAACCAAATTTCTGACGCAAAAGTGGAGCTTCCAAAGCTGAAGCAACAATGCCATTCAAGCCCGCATTTAAAGCCATTTGGGTTTTTTTAAGAACTAAATTTTCTAATGAAATATTGGGATCAAAACCCATTTCATTTAAATCTTTGGAATCGAGATTGGTTAAAACTGTAACGCCGATAATTTGCATTTTGCCTTTATTTTCTGCGGCTTGCTGCATGATTTGATGGCTGGCGGTGTGAATTGTGAGTAAATCAATTTCATATTGCGCCAAGTTTTTTACGGCGCGGGCAACTGTTTCAGAAATGTCGTAAAGTTTTAGATCAGCAAAAACTTTTTTATCTTTATTTTTTAGCCATTTTACCAATTCAAAATATTGGCCGCCCATCATTAATTCGAGGCCGATTTTATAAAAAATTATCTCATCGCCCAGATTTTCAACCAGTTTCTTAGCGGCTTCAATATCAGGAACATCAAGGGCGACAATTAATTTTTCTGACATATTTTGCGTATTTACAATTTTTTTTCTTCGCCGGCGATTAAGCGAACAATATTTTCTTTATGTCGAACTAAAATCAAAAGGGATAAAAACCAGCAGAAGGCTATTTGTGAACCTGGAGCGCCGAAAGATGTCGAAATAATAATCGAAGAAAAGATGGCGATTATTGATGAAATTGAAGAAATACGAAACAGGCAAAATGATAAAATCCAAAAGCAAATAACTAAAAATCCGACTGAAACATCAAGTGCGAATAAAACAGCAATTGCGGTTGCAACACCTTTGCCACCTTTAAAATTGAGATAAATTGGATAAACGTGACCAAGCACTGCAACTGCTGCGACCAATACTAAAAATAAATGTAAATTTTGCATTTCATAAAAAGTGAAGCGCGCAATAATCACCATAATTGCGCCTTTTAACCCATCTAAAATCAGAGTTGCAAAGCCGAGTTTTTTTCCGATAACGCGGGCAACATTTGTAGCACCAATATTTTTAGAACCAAATTCACGAATATCTTTTTTGGCGAAAATTTTGGCTAGAACCAGCCCAAAAGGAATTGCGGCAATTGCATAGGTCAAACCTAAAAACAAAAGCTGATAGATAATATTCATGAATTGTCGTTGGTATTATTATTCTGATTTTTACGAAAGGCATCAAGGGAAATTACTTTTGCTGACAAGTCAATTCCAGCAACACCTTTTTCTTTTTTACCGGTTTTATTGGCCTGATTTGACTCACCAAAATCACCAGCTTCGCTCAATTCTTCAATATCACCGTAACTCATGCTAAATTTTAAAGCAAAATTCATCGAAGGATCAGCGAATGAAGTTACTGCTTTGTAAGGAATTGTAAGCTTTTCATATTTGCCAGCGAAGCTTAGGGAAATCTTGAAGGAATCATGCTCAACTACCAAACTTTTATATTGGTATTGCACCGCAATTGTCATTTCTTCGTTATATTTTTCGAGAAGGGATTTTGGAATCGAAACACCGGGAAAGCGCGTCAGAAAAGTGACGATAAAATAATGTTTACCGGGAAGGCCAGTTTTTTCGATTTTTTTTAAAGTTTCATAAATTACCGAACGCATTGAATTTTCGATAATTTCGTCATATCCGATTAAATCTTGCATGAGGAATTTTTTACTTGAATCCGTTTAGGAAAAGTTGCCCGACTTCTGTTGACAGGCGTCGGGCGGCCCCGATAAAATCACTTATACTAAGCAGCTAATGCCACTGGAGTAAATTCGAAGTTATCATTAGCAAAGTTGTCGTTTGCATTTACTTTTTTGAACGGATATTGCTTATGAAGCTTGCGCTCCTAACAACCGGCAGTTTCTCAACCGAGTAAAATCAGATCCTTTATCGCATGTCGAAAGCTGTGTCACCCCCCAGTGGTTTAAAGCTGTTAGGCTTTAGCGTTGCCGGGCATCCCGCTTCGTTCTTCGAACTACGCCGGATAAAGGCTTCACTCTAGCGATCTACTTTGGCCGACCAAGCAAAGAAGCCTAGCCTGCCAAGCGTAGCTCGCAAGAGCGAAGCCTGGAGGTGCTGGGTACTGCCCCCAGGTCCATGTACGTTTATTACGAAAAGAGTTTATCACCATATTTGGCAAATGAATCTGCCAACGAAAACCAACTTAATTATGAGAAATTTTTTAACAAGCTTGAAGGTACATTTCTTGCAAAGAAAAACCGGCCGTAATTTTCTCTCATACGACCGGTTTTTCTTAATTTTTAACAAGAGCTTCCTAAGAAACCGTTATTAATATTTAATGATAACAGCACCTGAACCACCTAAACCACAATTGTTAACAGTAGTTCCGCCGCCGCCTATCATTGCAATTCCAGTTCCGGATATCGGGTTAGAAATACCAATACCACCCGCACCACCACCTAGTGTACCACTTGAATCTGTAGTACTACAAACAGGAGGAGTGGGAGATCCACCAGCGCCGCCACTAACACCAGCGCTACTAGAACTTGTACCACCACTGCCTCCGCCATTGGCAGTCATTGAACCAAAACTGGAACTACCTCCGCTACTGCCACAACTGGTTCCGCCAGTTCCGACAGTTACAGTATAAGGAGTTGTATCAAGAGAATAGCTTGATGCATAAACTACACCAGCACCGCCGCCAACAATCAATATTTGCGCTGTTTTTGCACTTGGACAGGTAAATGTATAACTACCAACCGTAGTTAATTTAAAGATCGTAGAACCAGGAACTGTAGTGGTATCGGGATTAACAGTTGCAGATCCAGTTACAGTACAATTTTGTATACAAGGCGTTGTGATCGTAATCGGAACTCCACCAGTTGAACAGGTATAAGAAGAGTTCCGGAATATCCGCTGACATTGCAAGCTGTACTGGTTGTTCCTTGAACAACAGTAGTTAATGTCGTTCCACTTCCCGCCGGAACTGTACATCCAAGCACACAAGTTCCACCACCTCCAGAAACGTAATTGTTAGCCGCATCACAAGTTGAACATCCAGCACCAGTATATCCTGTTGCACAAGCGCATGTTCCGGTAATTGCAGCGCCACCGGCACAAGTTGCAGTAAATGGAAACTCCGGCAATTAGGATTCCGATGATTGCGATAACAGCGGAAAGTTCGATTAGGGTGAAACCACGTAGTTCTAAATAACTTTTTTTCATCAGATATTTTAAAAATTTCTCTTTTTATTGAGTGATCCTTTTTTAATATAACTTATTCTCC
>CAIZZE010000020.1 GCA_903937405.1 uncultured Alphaproteobacteria bacterium
AGAATCCACCAACTTCCAAAAACCAATTCGTTTCAACTCAATTTTTGAACCTTCGTGAAGAAGGAAATTGGCCTAAGAAATAGAGAAAAATTGAACGACTTTTTGTGTGGATTTTTTTCTAATGACGGATTTGGGTTTAAAGGTGAAAAAGTTCGAAAAAAAAGATGGTGGAGCAAGCGTGGTATCTTGCGAACCATTCTCCAAAAATTGGAGCGTTGATTTTATTGGCTTCAGAGGTGATGACAAGAGGACGCAGAAGTTCGAAAGTATTTTTTGCTTACCGATATAAACAGGTTCGAACCGATTATCTCAGGATTAATAGTCCAAAGTGTTTCCTGCTGGCATAATTTCATTATACAGCTGTCTAGACACTTCTTCCTCACCAAGAGACCAATTGACCCCCTTAACATTTAGCAAAGATGGGCAGTATTCGTAAACTTCTTGCTTAGTTACATTAAACCAAACTGGCAAAATAAGTCCGCATTCTTCTATTATTTCTCGAGTAAAAATCGAATCAAATTCCTTCTTTGTCCATCCGCTATTTGAGAAGAAATGAGGGCTAAGAACCAGAATACATTTTTTACACTCCTTAAGACCTTTTTCTATCGTCTCTCTCAAATTGTTACCAACCTTCAAAGAAAATTCATCATACCATACTGGACACAACATTCGTTGAAGATTAATAGCGATTTTTCTGGCAACCTCATCTTTATCTCTTGAATCATGGCTGATAAAAGCCAGAGGCACCTCAAATTTGCTTCGCTCTTTCATATATTTCTTTGATCTAAATTGTAATTCATGCCCTGCAGCGGAAGCGGTTGTTTTAAGTGCAATAATCTCTTCATCAGATAAATCAGATTCAGAATAGATAAAAATTCTTCTAGATGCAGTTATATCTTTCATAGATACCCATCCTGGATCACCAAAGAATTGAGCCTTAATATTAAAGGCATTAGGCTGATTCTCTACTGTAAGCACACCTGGAAATTGATGAGCTGACGGAAGAGTAACTTTTTTGTCAAAAAGCATTTCTGTTTTTCCGTATTCAAGATTGCGAATAAGCTGCAAATAAAAATCCAAAGATTTTTTGCCTGGTATAAAGCATGAGAAAAACATTATGTACCCAGAAAAATCGTACAAAAAAATGGACTCAATCTTCAAAGTACCACTTTCAAAGCTAACATGCATTCTCACTGCATGACTAAAATCTGTATCAAAATACTGTCTTATTGTGGCCATGATTTTTTTAAATTTATTATGCTGAAATCATCAGATTATTTATCTCTTCAATAAGAAAATGAATACTGGTTGAAGGGTTGCCTTTACTACCCAGACAACGCTCCCAATTAATTTTATTGTAATCTGGCACTAACTTTTTTGCGTTCGAAATTGCTTGCTTCTGAAGAGTGATTAAATGGGTAAATATTTTCTGATTTTTCTCAAAATTTCCAAGTTTTGCTGACTTGAATTTCTTCTGTATTTTCCCCTCTAGTTCACGACCTCTTTTTATTGAAGAAGTCACGGTGTCAAAATGAAGCAATATCCACAGCTCAAAACACTCGTTAATGTAGGCTATTTTAATTTTGTTAAGATGAGCTTTCGCGATGAGAGACAACAACTCATCTCTGTCTTCTTTTTTAGCAGCAAAACTATCTACGTCAAAAATACACCAAACTTGGTCACTATCTTTTTCAGCAATATTTTTCTTCTTCCATTTAATTACATGATCCAGCAACTCTTGCGGAGTCCAAACAACATGCTTTCTTGGCATTAACCTATGAGTGTTCAAATATTGTTTAAATTCTTGAAAATATTCTATTTCAGCCTTCTCAGTGTGAGACCATACAAAAATCTTTGAATGAATTTCTCCTCTGTGATTCTTCTTTCCTCTATATTTTGACATAACTTACTGACGAGAAAATTTAAGATCTTCAAAATCAGGAATGTAAGGGATGCCGTCATATCTGCCTTCTAGATATCTTTTGGCATAATCCACACCCTTTCTTTCTGAGATATCTGCCAAAGAAGCTAGTTCAGTTGCACCATTTTTATTTTTCTGAGCAATGTAAATTTGATCACGACGCAACAAATCTTTATCCATCACAGTAACATCATGCGCAGTAAAAATTAATTGAGCATTATTTGGGTTTCTTTCTTTCGAGTTAAATAGCGAAACCAAGTACTGAGAAAGTATTGGATGCATACTAGCATTAATCTCATCTACAAAAAGAATTTTGCCATTTTTTAGCGCATCCATAATTGGAGCCGATAATGCAAAAACTTGCTGAGTTCCATCAGACTCTTCGGTAAAAAAATCAAACGATTCGGGCTCCGATTCTTTACCAGTTTCATCATATTTTTTGTGTAAGAACTTTAGTTTTCTTTCCGCTACATGAGAAGCTTGATTAAAAAACATTTCCTTGAATTTATCTGGCATGTTTTGCACTTCCTTTAGCGAGATCAGCTTTTCACTTGCCTGAATATCAACAATTCCAAAGTCAGCCTTCACAATAAAATCTTTCATATCTTTTGATAATTCAGAATTCGTCATGAATTGACCAAAAGAGAAGTTGAGTGCATCTCCTCTATGTGCGCCAAGTATAATATTTATATCTTGAAACCATTTAATAATTTTTTTTGAAATTTCGCTTTTGGTATTGGCTGCGAGGTGTGTTAAGAATAATGCTTTTTCGTGTGTATCTTTTATTAAAGCTTCGGAAGCTTCGGGAAAATAATTTTTATTTTTACAAGTAAGCTCTTGAAGGTCTCTGCGAAATAACTCCTTATTACCTTTTCTTTGATTCAACCATTCGGAGTGGATTCTTTTTTTATCTATTTCAAAGCCATATTCGAATATCTCGTCTTCTAACAAAAATGTTACCTCGAAAAAAGAAGGAAGGCTCAAAGTTGCGTTACTTAATTTGAAGGGTTCATTTGGAAGATCGATTGGCAATGTACTTCTTAGTAATGACTCTATCACCATAGAGCGCATGACTAAAAAAGCCTTTAAAGTATTGGTTTTGCCTGATGCATTTGAACCGTAGATTCCAGCAGATTTCAATATAGCCACCTTATCTTTCTCAATAACCGCAGCAGATTTCATAGTAGAATCGCTAGTGGCTTGAAGATCTAGATTGATCTCGTCTTTAATCGAACGAAAATTTTTGATTTTTAAATTTAGCAACATTGGTTCTTTAAAGGAATTGATTAGAAATATGTTTCTAAGGAAATTATCTATTTTTTCCTAAAAATCAACTCTTTTTAACAAAACACAGTAAATAGTATCAATTTTTGGGAAGAGTCCTGATTGCGCTCTTTTTCTAAGACATGTGGTAACGGAGATCAAAAAAGTTCGAGAAATCAAAAAAAGCCCGCTCGCTTACCAAGATTAAATTCGAACTAAATCTCGTGGAGCCAGTATTTACCGAAGGAGTAATTTTTTTGCGGTGACCACTTGTCAAAAAATCTTCTCCGCATCTCCAAACAAGTGGTTACGAACAGAGCAAGCATTTACAAGGCTTTGAGTCATATCAGATTTAAAAATTTTTCAAATGACAACCAAGCGGGGCGCAAAATTATGCTTTCTGTGACATCTTGTCTCTGAGAAGAGCTGATATTGCTACCTCTAGGTCAACTTAACTGATGATTCTTAAAAAAAATGAGATGAGGAAGGAAGAGGGTTTTGGAGATTTTTTTAGCAAAAATTGTAAAATTTGCTAAAAAATCGGTGTTTAAAGGTGAAAAAGTTCGAAAAAAAAGATGGTGGAGCTAACGAGAGTCGAACTCGTGACCTCTTGCATGCCATGCAAGCGCGCTACCAACTGCGCTATAGCCCCCCAAAATAAAAATGCTTCGTTGCTTTTCTCACTTTGTTCGAAGACAACTCGCGACTTGGCTTTTTCGCTTTCGTTTATTGAAAAAATTATTATGAGATTTTTTTCGAAGCGCGCATCAAACAAATTTAGTTACAAAACTGCAATCAATTTTTTGTTTTTAGAGCATCATTATTTATTGAAAGTCTGACATGTCTAAATAGTTTTAAAAAACACATCCAAAATCTTAATAA
>CAIZZE010000021.1 GCA_903937405.1 uncultured Alphaproteobacteria bacterium
CGCTTATGCTTTTCAAAATGATGAAGAGCGCATTTACGAAACTAATGTAATTTTTACCCAACGTTTAATTGAAGCCTGTTTTCAACGTCAAATTGATTGTTTTATTAATGCTGGAAGTTCTTCCGAATATGGCGATGAATCTGGCATATTGCGAATAACCAGCAAAATATCTTTAACCAAATTTGATTCTTGATGACCAGTTGCAAGAGCGGTGTTTTTGTCGTTTCTGCTGGTTTTTAGATAGTTAATGTCTTTTTGGTTAATTTTTGAATATTCTTTTTTCTCTTTTTTTAACCATTCAAAAAATTCTTTATTATATTTCAGATAGTGAACATAAAGAGATTTAGAAATATTTTTGCCTGTTTTCTTGCTTATTTTATTTTCTAAATGGCTTTTAAATTCTAACGCAAAATTTAAATCATAATTTCTAAAATCTTTAAAATTGGTGGCAACTTCTAGCTCGTGAATAGCGTTAATATATTGAAGAATTGTTTTTGGATCTCTTGGGTCTTTATCATTAATTCCGCATTCTGCCAATTCTTGAAAAAATTGATATTTTACAACTTCATTTTGTTCATTATATCTTGTGTTAATCATGGTGAAATTTGTTAATTTATAAAATCAAAAAGGCTTAATTGTTTATCTTCATTTTTAGGGGGTGGTGAGATATTTTTTAGATCATGGGGGTGGTTTTTTAATGGCTCACTAACCCCTACTTTTTGACTGTTATTTGAGTTAGTCTTGGTAGTGCTAGTTGAAGAATTATATAACTATATCCTTGGCACTTTGTAAAATTTTATCATTTAGATATGCACCTGAACCGCTACCATTTATTGAATCTGAACCATAACCAATGCAGGTGTATTTATATTCTGAAAATTTAACTATTTTTTTAGCTTGATCGCCAAGGCTTATCACCTTCTTGCTCTGATATTTTTAGCAAATCTAGTAAGGTAATGAAAAAATCATCAAAAGTTTTAGCTGAGTTTCTGATAATTTCGTTTGAGCTTTTCTTGAGTAGAAGAGGGTCGACAAATACCTTGGTGTCGAAGTTTAAGATGGGGTCAAAAACGCCAAGTTCTTTGAGTTTGTCTTTATCAATATTGAAGTGATCGGAGAAATATTTGGGCTGGCTTCGTTTCATTACATTTTTGATGGTTAAATTCTTCTTTTAAAATGTGTTGTAATATTGAATCTTTTATAGCCACAGACATAAATGTTGGCACTGCATTGCCTATTTGTAAATTTCTATCGCTCCTAGATCCATAAAATATATAATTATCAGGAAAGCATTGGATTCTAGCCCCCTCTCTTGTGGTTAAAGGTCTCGGTGCTTTTGGGTGTATGCACCTAGAAGATGATGGGGTGCTAAAATTTCTTGTTATTGTTGTGCTTGGTCTATTCCACCAAAGCCTGCAATATGTATTGGCAAAACCACTTTTTGGTCTCATGTCTTCTGGCAAATCTAGGGGCGTCCCACCATCTGGCAATTGCTCCATTATTTTAACTAATTTTTCATTATTATTAGGAGCATTATGATCCATTAATTCTTTTGGAGCATCCTTTCTCATTATTTCTTGAAATGAATTTTGCGGAGGAGTTTCATAAATAAAACTTTCTTCTCCAGACTTTATAAATGGCAGGTCTCCTATTGCTTCTGAAATAGTTAAATAGGGCTTTAAATCTTCCTTATTAAAAAGTGTTATGTTTGTTTCCTTGTTTTTGTGTGTAGGATTTGGGTAAGAAAACGAATTGTTTAATTTTGTTCCAACTATAAAAACCCTTTCTCTAACTTGCGGGACTCCATAATCAGCAGAATTAAGGACTTTATATGAAACGCTATAGTTTAAAGATTTAAATAAGGAAATTATGGTATCAAATAACTCCCCTTTCTGCATAGAAAGAAGCCCCCTAACATTCTCAAAAATAAACATTTTAGGATTAATTTCTTTTAATACCCTGTAATATTCTTGAAACAACTTCCCTCTAGGATCATCAATTAATCTTTTTCCAACGGTTGAGTATGCCTGACACGGCGGACCTCCAACGACTATATCTATGTCACCTTCTTTTAGGTTAAAATCTTTGATTAAATCATTAATTCCAAAATCTTTTATATCCTTACAATACACTTTAACGCTTGGATGATTTAACTCATAAGCCTTAGCCATATTGGGCAAAACTTCATTTGCGGCTATAATTTGAAAATTATTATCTTTTGCAAACCCATAGCTTAAACCACCAACTCCGCAAAACAAATCTACTACTTTAATTTTTTTATTGCTCATAAGTCTAATAACTTAAAAAATCTGCGATTTCTGGAAGAGGATCAGTTAGTTTCCAAATAAAATAATTTTGATCTATATTAAAAACTGTTTGACCTTCCATCTGTTGCCTAGTGATCCAATTTACATCTTCATCATTTATATTATCCGTTTGAACAAAAGCAACTTGCCCATTAAACAAGTCAAAATGAATAACAACAGATAAAAATCCAAGCTCTCTATTAATTTTTTTTGCCTCCAGCACTTTGTGTTGCTTTATATCATTAATACCCTGAAAACCAGACTGCACTTCTATTCTCACTTTCTTTTTATTATCCAAAATGATCTCTAAATCAGCCTTTGGGGTTCTTTTAAATGTTTCAATGTCACTAAAATCATCATCACCAACAAGACTTACATTTTCTTCATCAACCCCAAATATTAAACTTATTGGCTTTAAGAAATAAGCCGATATAACAAACCCTCTCATCCAAGAAAAATACACCTCTTCTGGTCTTCTACCCTGATTATTCAACTTATTAATGATATTATTTGCCTTTAGCTTTGTAAAAACCTGTGATATATTTTTTTCAATGAAAAAATCTAAATCTTTCAATCTAATTTCATCATTAACTACTGAGTTCAGTTTGTTGACTATTTCCGATAGTCTAGAGTTAAGAAGGTCAATATAATGATAATCAACAGTAGGAGTTATATCTTTTGCACCAAAGAATTTTTTGACCCCATCCTGATTGTTAAAGCCTAGTTTTAATCTGTATTCTTTAAAATATTTAATATCTATCATGTTGGCAATATTTAATTAGGAGTCCTATTCTGTTACATTTTATTGCGGTATTATTATTTTTGCATTCTTTATTATTTAAAATTCTTAATCAAAATTTTTTAATTAGAATCCCAAACAGGGATTCACACGCAACTTTCTAAAACATCAAATCGCCAAAACACTAACCAAAGCAATATCTAGGCTGTTGTAGAGTTCTATTTATCTCTTCTATATTGGTTCTAAATTTGTCAAGAATGGGGACTGGGCTTTTTCGCTTTCGCTCTCAAGCCCGTTCTCACTAAAAACGACCGTTGAGGTCGTTTTTTTAACGTTCGAACCTGCGCTATAGCCCCAATAAAAAACGCTTCTAAAAAAGAATTGTTATGAGATTTTTTTCGAAGCGCGCATCAAACAAATTTAGTTACAAAACTGCAATCAATTTTTTGTTTTTAGAGCATCATTATTTATTGAAAGTCTGACATGTCTAAATAGTTTTAAAAAACACATCCAAAATCTTAATAA
>CAIZZE010000022.1 GCA_903937405.1 uncultured Alphaproteobacteria bacterium
AGAATCCACCAACTTCCAAAAACCAATTCGTTTCAACTCAATTTTTGAACCTTCGTGAAGAAGGAAATTGGCCTAAGAAATAGAGAAAAATTGAACGACTTTTTGTGTGGATTTTTTTCTAATGACGGATTTGGGATAAATGTATTTAAAATCTTACTAGCAGATAAAAATCTGGATCCTAATCACCAATGTTATAACGGGAGATATAAAACTGCTTGGGAGTTTGCGAAAGAAAACCCAAAACTATCAAAGATTATGCCTGAGATTGAAGAATTATTTAAACAAAGAGAACAAAGTCCAAGTGCAACCTTTCATTCCCCTAAATTTGAGAAACAGGAAAAATCAAATTTTAAATAAACTATTCTTCAAAAGAGGTTAAAGACTTAACCGGGAAATGATTCCTCTCCGGTTTGGCTTCTGCTACATTCTTTTTCTTACGTCTTCTTCTTCTATCTCTTTTAACTTTTCTCACCTTCGTTGAATCCATTACCAAACGATGTTTGATATGTGCATCAACAATCGATTCAAACTCTTTCATGTGATCTTTGAAAAAATGATCTGCACCATGAACTGATTGGTAAATAATTTCTGCGCCTTCCCTTGCTGATAATTTTTCTGCTAATTTTGCTGAATCTGCTTCTTTGGTGATTTCATCTTTTCCGCCTTGAATAATCAAACCAGCTGAAGTGCAAGGAACAATAAAGTTAAAATCATATTTCGTTGCGGGTGGCGCAACCAAAATATAATTTTCTAGTTCTGGTCTTCTCATTACAGCTTGAAGTGCAATCCAAGCACCAAATGAAAAGCCTGCGATCCAATATTCTGTGGCTTCCATATTTTGGTCGTGAAGCCAGTTCATAACGGCTGTGGCATCTAAAAGTTCGCCAGCGCCATTATCAAATTTACCTTGCGATTTGCCAACGCCGCGAAAATTAATGCGCAAAGCTGAAAAGCCGTTATTTACGAATGCTTTGTAAAGATTGTAGGTAACTTTGTTGTTCATAGTTCCGCCATAAAGCGGATGCGGATGTAGAACTAAAACTACAGGTGCTTTAGGATTGGGATTTTGATGATAGCGGCCCTCGATTCTTCCAGCTGGGCCATTGATGATTACTTCAGGCATTTTCGAATTAACAATTAACAGTTACCGACTAATGATTTTTAACCGGCTCTTCTTCATTAATTTGACTGAAAAATCTTGCTCAACTTTAAGTAAAGCAAGATTTCAAAATCAAACGACTCTAAATAAATTTAAAGCCGAATAGATTAGTTAATTTCGTCCCATTGCATTGGTTTGTTATCAGCGTTTACAACTAACTGAGGAGTGCCGGCATATTTTGCAGCCATGTATTTACCATGTCCGGCGTGAACTCCATAATAGTAAGCTGGTTCGATTTCTTTGCCGTTAAATTTTTTCTTTTCAGCAGCTTTTACCCGGTTTTTCGGGTTATTCTTAGTACCCATGATTTTTTTAAAATTTAGTTGGAGATTTTTTTCAAGACCGCGCAAAATAAAAACTACTGCACGAAAATCAAGGTTTTTTCTTAAAAACTTTTAGAGTCTGTATTCAAAATAAAGTGAACTCATATTTTGGCATATTTTTAGCACTTTTTTAGTAAAATTATAACGCATATCTTGATATATTCGGAATAATTTTACTAAAAAATAAGCAAAAATAGGACGAAATATGAGTTCACTTTATTTTGAATACAGACTCTAGGATTAACCAAAAAGCATAGTAAATACAAAATAATCTAAACCAATGCCAAATTTTAACAGATTAAAAGACTGCGTCGTAACTAATAAAAATGTAATCGTCCGCGTTGACATCAATGTGCCATTAAATGATGGAAATATAGAAGATGACACGCGCATCAAAGCAGTAATTCCAACCTTAAAATATCTCGCTGAAAACAAAGCCAAAGTAATCATAATTTCACATTTCGGTCGTCCGGAAGGAAAAGTTGAGCCTTCAATGTCAATTGAACAATTAGTTGGGCGCGTTCAGGAATTACTTGGTTCAATTAAAGTAAATTTTGTTGATGATTGCATCGGCGACAAAGTAAAAAAAGCAGTTGAAGCCACAAATTATGGCGAAGTAATTATGCTTGAAAACCTGCGTTTCTACAAACAAGAAACCAAAAATGATCCCGAATTTTCGCGCCAACTTGCTTCTTTAGGAAACCTTTACGTCAATGATGCGTTTTCTTGTTCACACCGCTCCCATGCTTCAATCACTGGCATTCCGTCGATTTTAAAATCTTGCGCCGGATTTTTGATGGAAGCAGAACTTGATGGACTAACTAATCATTTAGAAAATGCCAAAAAACCCATGATGGCAGTTGTTGGCGGCGCGAAAGTTTCAACCAAACTCGATTTATTAAATTCACTTTCAACCAAAGCCCAAACCATTGTGGTTGGAGGCGGCATGGCCAATACTTTCCTTTATGCTTTGGGAAAAAATATCGGAAAATCTTTGTGCGAAAAAGATTTAAAAGACGTGGCGTTACAAATTATCGAAAGCGCGAAAAAAAATGGCTGTAAAATATTTTTGCCAATTGACGTTGTAGTTACCAAAAAACTTGAACAAAACGGCAAATGTCAAATTGTTTCTGCCGATGATGTAAAAGACGACGACATAATTGTGGATATTGGCCCCATCTCAATTTCCCAACTTACACAAGAATTACAAAATCATAAAACTTTAGTCTGGAACGGCCCGCTTGGCGCTTTTGAATTTAAACCTTTCAACATCGGAACCGAAAGCTTCGCCCGCATTGCCGCAGCTTTAACTCACGATAAAAAACTGGTTTCAGTTTCGGGTGGTGGCGATTCAGTTTCAGCTTTAAATTCTACCGGTTTGATTGATGAGTTTACTTATATTTCAACCGCCGGTGGCGCATTTTTAGAATGGCTAGAAGGAAAAGATTTACCCGGTGTTGGGGCACTTTCTGTTTAAAACTATATAGCCAAACTGATTGAAGAAGTCGATTTTTAAAAACCAAAAAATATTGCGGATTCAGAGATTAAGTAGATTCGCAGTGATTCAACATTTATCAAATTCGATAAAGTCGAATTTGATTTATTATAATCAACTTTAACTAACATGCCTCCCAGAAAATCTGTTAGCGAAGCTTATAAAACTATTGGCGAGCTTTTAACGTATAATGTAGCATTACTTCCGGAAGAGGAATTAGTTGATGACACATCATGGCACTGTCGCAAACCCAACCCCCAAATCCCCTCTAAAATCCTCTCGCTTTTCTGAATTATTTTCTTGTTATTAATAGTGGTTAGAGCTAGTGTTCTCTAGCGCTGTTGGCTGATTTGTTTTTTGTGAATTAGTCTGAT
>CAIZZE010000023.1 GCA_903937405.1 uncultured Alphaproteobacteria bacterium
AAGAATCCACCAACTTCCAAAAACCAATTCGTTTCAACTCAATTTTTGAACCTTCGTGAAGAAGGAAATTGGCCTAAGAAATAGAGAAAAATTGAACGACTTTTTGTGTGGATTTTTTTCTAATGACGGATTTGGGTTAAAGCCTCACGAAGCCTTGTAATTACAGGCTTTGTAATGGTTTTAATCTTTAACTTTTGAAAGGACTTTATGGGTGATAAAATTGAGAGAAAGAGTAATCTCGTCAATAACATCGAGTATTATTTTTTGAGAAAATCAGCGGAAGGATTTTCTGCAGATCTGAGAAATTTTGTCAAAGAGGCTTATGAATTTTCTGACGAGGAGCTTTTGGCTTTGGTCTCTTTTTATGATCACATCAAAGACAGTATGGCGATTGTGAAGAAAGAGCTTGAGAGAAGATTGGAGATCGAATAACGATGAATTTAAAACCCCCATATTTCTTTCTGCTCCTGCCACAGATCAGGAACTTTCCCCATTAGAATATCCTGTAATTTTAGACTCCTTGGCTGAGTTCCGTTGAGGATTCGTTCAACAATTTCTGGGAACTTTTCTTTCCACAAAATTAAGCTTGGCTCTTTGTAACTATCTTAAATGATCATTCCCACCTCTTTGTGGAGAAGAATTACTAGGAGTTACTGCAACACCAGTAGTATCTTGCATAACCGGAAGAGATTGTACGATTTGTTTTAATTGATCTAATTCTGCTGGAGTTAATTGAATTGCTGTCGCACCATGTTCTGGTACTTTATTAACTGGTTGTGTATCATCATTTTTTGCCCTTTTATTTGGTGCTACCTGCGCAACAGAACCTTTTGACTCCATTTGAGGATTTGAGTCACTTCTAATAGTTTGTAACTCTGGACCAATGTTTTTAATAAAATCATCAGTAGATATTCCCATAATTCCGGCAAGTTGTTCCGCCTCTATAAGCTTATTAGAGCTATTTCCTTTATCGTCAGATGTCATAAGTAGACGAGCTGTCTCTATTAAATTAGCAATTTTAGGAGTTACATTTTCTTTTAGATAAACAGTCACCTCTGCTTTTCCTTCCCTAGGCATAAAATCAGCGAATGTCTTTGATCCAGGAATCTCTCCAGTTTTGCCATATTTAACAATATTATCTGGTTGAAACATTGTTGTTAACTGTTCTGGAGTTGGATTGAATTTCTCCATATCTACTTCTGGTGGCACTTTAACGGTTGTTACAAATCCTGCCATTTGATAGTCTGCTGTACGGTTTTTTGGATTAATTCCAGCAGCTCCAAACTTTTTACCTTCTTCCATCATTTGATCAATTGTTCCATCGGTAAAATATGGATTTTGATTTGGCTTACCTTCTCTTTGATCATATTCTTTCGTCCCGGGAAAACCCTTAAAAGATTCTTCCATAAAGGTTGCTAGATCTGAAGTTGTAGTTCTAAACCCACCTGCTGCATTCGCTCCATTAAATTTTGATGCATCAATTACCGATTTGGTTGCTTCATCATAATATGGCATTTGAGGTAATTTGGCACCTTTTAAAGCATCAACATTGTCTTGCGGAATTGTATTATCGAATGGTTTAGCTCCGAGCTCACTTTGAGTAGCCCTTCCACTTGTTGGATGAAGAAAATATTGGTTATGTAATTCATGGAGTGGCTGACCCATCTGATATTTGATTGCCAGACCAGCAATCATATATCCCATATTACTATATTGGTGAGCTCCATATTGTCCTGCTGGCAATTCAGAATTTGGAATTTTTGGATCACTTTGGGCATGAGGCTTGGTTCCTGTTCTAGCCACAGGGTCCTTAGTAGAAGCTGGATCAATCAATAATAAATCTGCCAAATCATATTGTTTTTCAAGACCTTGGTCTTTTTGATCAAAAACCTGTAACTGGTCACGAGTTAAATCTCCAACCCCAGATCTATGAGTTAGTAAATCTCCTAATGTAGCTTTACGACTCTCATCAGTAAAAAGTCCATCCAAAAACGTTCCCAGCTTTGGACCTTTCTCTTCCCCATATTCTTTTTGTAGATATTGTTTAAATGCAGGTTCTTCAAAAAGTTCTTTGGCATTTTTATCCAGACTAAAATTAACATTTTGGTCTTGATCTAAAGCATATCCTAACATTCCAAGTCTCATTTTACTGACACTTCCTTCATTAAAGATAGAATTAGAACCAACTTCAGGTGATGTATCGGTCATTTGACCAGCTCCCAAGTTTTCCCCTCCTTTATGGTGAAGAACCGCCCTAATAACATTTTGACCGTCATCAACGGGTTTTCCTATCTCTCCTCTGACTTGTTCATTTGTCGGCATAAATGTTTCTTGTTTAGTTTTATTTTTACCCAAATCTCTTTTTCTTTCCACTTACTAGCACACTTCCCAAAGGTTAATATAAAGCTTGTGAAGCCTTTATTGCAGCGGCTTCACACTGGTTTTAATATTAACCTTTTTAGAAAGGTTTATGGTAGGAGATAACAACCAAAAAAGCAATCACGTCAATAACATCGAGTATTATTTTTGTCTAAAGGTGTCAAATCCCGACACTCCGACACTGCTCATAAACTTCTCTTCTAACTAGTTCCACCTCTTCACTTAAAACCTCATCCATCTTTAGTTTACTCAAAAATCTTTGATAAGTTTTAGAAATACCATCATCACTTATACCAAGAAATTTAGCCTTCTCAATTAAGGTATACCTAGGGTTAAGCATAAAAAGATATATCAACAAGCTGCGCTCAAAAACATAATTTCTTGCCGTATTTTTTAAGATAAGATCAGAATCTATTTTATATTTTTTGACTACCAGTTCTAGTAACTCAGTAAGCGAATGATATTGGATAGAAATTATTTGATCTCTGCTTGAAACTTCCTTGCTTAGGTTCTTTGCCAAGAACTTATTCGATACTTCTTTGATGAATGACTTAGTTCCTAAAATGGATCGTATATTTTTTGCGGAATAAAATTTCTCACTATCTTCATCAACGCCTTTCTCGGTAAACCTTACATACTCATAACTACTGCCATTAAAAAAATCCAACGTCTCAGTAGTAATTAACCACTTAGGTTTGATTTTGCTGGAGCAATAATATTGGTAACTTGACCAAGGATATTTTTGATCATCTTTTTCTATATCTGCTGTGGAAGGGTTCTTATGAATATAGCGACTTACATTTAATAAATAATTTTCCTTATCTATTAAGATCGACTTATAACGCCCCCGGAATAAAGGACCATCGCGCTTAACATCTCGATTAAATCTCAATGTGTAAACACCATTAAGATACTTCATCACCAAATTTAAATTTGATAAATGAGTGCGTAATAAAAGATGGTAATGATTGTCCATTAGACAATAGCTGTGAACCTCAACGTTGAAGCGATCACATATCTCTGACAATAAATCTATAAAAGTTTTTTTATGTTTATTGTTTAAAAATATTTTTCTGCGCTCCAATCCGCGATTCATAACATGATAAAACGCGCCGTCGTATTGGATTCTTAGTGGTCTGACCATAGCGTGGTGTGCTATTATTTTAGGAAATTGTGAGAGAGTTTCTAATAGATAATTTTATTAACTTTTATTTCGCAAGTTTTGTGAATCAGTGTCGGAGTGTCGGGATTTGACACCTTTGTTTTTCTCCGCGCAGTAAAAATCTACGATATAATTTCCAATAGGTTTTTGGCGTAAAAATTTTGCTAAAATATTACCTCGTAAATATCCAAACCATAATTTTTTTTCGGCTGGAGTTAGGTCTTTTCTGAGTTTTTTGGCT
>CAIZZE010000024.1 GCA_903937405.1 uncultured Alphaproteobacteria bacterium
AGAATCCACCAACTTCCAAAAACCAATTCGTTTCAACTCAATTTTTGAACCTTCGTGAAGAAGGAAATTGGCCTAAGAAATAGAGAAAAATTGAACGACTTTTTGTGTGGATTTTTTTCTAATGACGGATTTGGGTTGAAAGTAAACCTTCGCACAAAAGGGGGAATTTCAGAAATTGTAACTTTACCAAACATGGAATGTATTGAAGTTGACGGAGATTCAACTGAAGAAAATAAAAACTTACGAATTTGGCCTTGTCAACATACACTTAATCAGAATTTCCGTATCTTGCCTTCAGAATCGGGCTTTCATTTGCGCGCAGAAAACAGCAATTTTTGCCTGAACCTAAGCAATAAATTATTAGCACAAACCAATTGCCAAAAAGCAATTGAGTGGAAATTTAAGGATGTTCTAAAATCAGAAGAAGATGTTTTTTAACTTGTTTGGCGCTGTAAAAAGAAATCCATATTTCTTTCAACCAGCGCCATAATTGTTGCTTGCGGATTAGTTCCGGGAGCTGAGGGAATAATGCTGGCATCACAAACCATCACGTTTTTAAACCCTTTTAATTTGCCAAAAGAATCAACAGGACAAAAATCATTTTCTCCCATTGGCAAAGATGAAAAGGCGTGGATTGTCATCAAATTCAGGTTTTTAAAATTAGAAATTGAAACATTTTCATATTTTGCAAAACCTTCGTGACCAAAAATTGAAGGGTAAACAAATTTTGCTCCAGCTGCAAAAACCGCCTTGGTCAATTCATCTAAAGCTTTTTGTAGAAGCTCTTTATCTTTCTTTTCCAAACTAACAAAAACCACCGGATCTGGCAAAAAAGGCAGTTTAAAAATTCGCGCTTTTCCTTCGGGTTTGATCATCGCATAATAAATTCCGCAATAGTCGCTTAAGCTGAACATCCAGCTTCTTTTTTTCCAATCTTCGCTTAAAAACATTCCCAAGAATCCTTTGGTAAAAACTGAACCGCCAATACGAATATCAGGCATAAATTCGGTAATTGCAGCACCAGGAACTGTGGCGGGATTATCGTTGATTTTATGATCAAACAATGCGCCAACTTTTAGCGTTGGATGAAATTGCAAAGTTTTTCCAACTGATTTTTTGATGCCACTTTTTAGCAATAAAAATGGACTATAAATTGCGCCAGCCGCCAAAAATAAATTCTCAAATTTTATGGTGACGCGATGTTTTTCAAGAGACAAGCATTCAACTTCCGAAGCTTGACCATTTTCATATTTTATTTTTTGTGCCTTGATGTTGGAAAAAAGTCGCAAACCTTTTTGCAATAAATCATCGACCATGATTTTGCTTACCGAATTTTTATTACCATTTTGGTCATAGGCAATTTTTAGAGCTTCCGATTTCCAACCTAACTTTTTTGCGGCATTGAGTAAAATTTCTGAACTAGCATGCGACTTTGGTTCTGTAGGGTTTATAAGGTTTAAAATTTTATCGTAATAAACATCCAATTCTTCTTTGGTTAATTGTTTAATATCATTATTTTGCACCCAGTTTTCCAGAATCTGCGAACTTACTTTTTGCATTATTCCGCTATTAATTTCCGCACCTCCGCCCACCGAACTGCCTTCGGCATATAAAATTGAAGTTTTGCCAAAGCTGGTCGTAATTCCGCCATTGCGCCACAGGCTGTTGATTTTTTTATAATTCTTAAATTTTTGGCTATCTTGAGTTTTTATAAAATCACCTTCTTCAATCAAAATCACATCTTTACCGGCTTCCACCAATTTTTTAGCAGTTGTTAAACCGCCCGGTCCGCTTCCTATAACAAGGCAAGCGCAGTTCAAAAAAACTTCATGGGTAATTTGATATTGGCTGTTCATGATAAATTATTGTCACAAATATATATTAAACTCATCGAACGAATAAAACTCACAAACATTCTAGTGGTTTTGCAAAGGCTTTCAAAAAACTCGATAAAAACTATCTGACGATATTTTGAATTATAAGCCCAAAATGGTTGACCCAAACCATAAAGCAGACTTAAAAAAAGAAATAAAACTGCCACCATTTTCAAGCCCAGTTTTATGTGAAGCGGGGAATTTTCGATTTGAGAAAAAACAAAATCAGCACCAGATTTTGGGCAATTAATTGACTGGTTATAACAGATTATTTTAGAAATTGATGTTACCAATTTTTTTATCATCACTTAAAATATTTTAGAAAATAATTTTAGGATTTTTTGCTTTGCCGGCTTGCGGTGAAGTGAAGTAGCGCCGCTTTGGCTTAAAATAGATTCGCGATTAGCAACGTACCATTCATAACTTTCCAAAAACATTTGGTTGTTGGAATATTTTGGTTGAAAGCCGAGCTCATTTTTAGCTTTTGAAATATCAAAATACATAGATCTGCCGTACATCAAAGCGTGATATGGCCCAAGCGGAGAAATGCCAATCAAGCTGGTAATATTCATTCCAATTTCCGCTAATTTTAAAGGAATTGATTTAATCTTACTTTCGCTTTTTGTGGCATTAATTAGGAACCGCAAAACTTCCGACATGCTTCCAAACTCTTCTGCGCCAATATTATATTTTGCACTTCCAGTCTTTAGTGCAGCTAGAATACAGGCGTCGGCCAAATCATCGGCATGAACAAATTGGTAAATATTTTTGCCACCATTTAAAACCGGAATATTGGCGTTGCTGTAAATCCATTCGAATAATATTGAAAAAATTCCAAGTCGACCGTGACCCATTATAGTTCTTGGTCTGATAATCGAAATATCTAAGCCTTTTTTAATATATTTTTCACAAATCAATTCAGCTTCATATTTTGCCATTCCGTAATCTTCCATCGGATGCGGTTGATCACTTTCCAAAACTGGATTGCGCGCCGGAACTCCATAAACAGCGCTTGAAGAAGTATAAATAATTTTTTTAACTTTGGTGGCTTCGCAGGATTTCAATAAATTTTCCATCCCATCTTTATTTACCTTCCAGAATATTTTCTTGTTCTTGGCAATTGGAACCTGCGCTACATTGTGATGAACAATATCAAAACCTAAATCAATTTTTTGGGTTAAAGATTCGCTGTTAATATCACATTCAATAAAGAAAAGATTATCATGAGTTAGGTTGGGTTTATTGATGTCTAAAATATAAACAATATCACCCATTTCGAGATGCTTTTTTACTACAGTTTCGCCGAAATATCCACTACCGCCAGTTACCAATATTTTTTTTGTCATGTTATTTTAAATTGTAATTTCGTTTTCAAGACACCATTTGATGCTTTCTTTCATTCCGCTGTATAAATCATATTCTGGCTTATAACCAAGATCATGCTGCGCCTTATCAATTGAACAAAAAATGTTTTTATTCATTTCTGAAAGCACGTGAATTTTTTGTTGGTAAAGACCAACACTTTGTATAATTTTATCGGCAATATAAGCCAAATCAGAAACCAACGAAGGGAGTTTAATCGCGCTACTTTGGCATTTTATACCAAATTCTTTTTCCATAACGCTGCGGGTTGTAGCAATGATTTCATTCATTGTGTAAGGATTTTTATCAGCAATCCAATAAGTTTGACCATCGGCTTTTTCACTTAAAGCCGCTAGAATTATGCCTTGAGATAAATTGTCAGTATAAGCCATCGATCTTTTATTTTCTCCATCGCCGATAATTGGGAATTTTCCTTCTTTAATCATCTTAAAAAACAGAGTTTGGCGCGCGGGCTGATTTGGTCCATAAAACCATGGCGCTCTAATGATAGAGATTTTTGGATTTTGAAAATGCGAGATAAAATCAGCAGCAGTTTTTTCGAGCAAATATTTTGATTCTCCATATTTCATGTAAGGATTATACGACATTTTTTCCGTAAAAATATCTTCATTTTTGTTAGATTTATTGCAACCAACTGGAGAATTTGATGACATTAACAAAATCTTTTTTACCCCAATTTGTTGACCAATTTGCAAAATATGTTTACTGCCCAAATGATTGATATCAAAGAAGTCGGAGGTTTTAAGTTTGGGATGAATGATTCCACAAAGATGAATCACAATTCCATCTTGAGCATTTTCTAAAAAATTTTTAATCGCCCCAATATCGCGAATATCACCTTTATGAATTGTAACACCTAAATTATTCAAAAATTCAGCATCTTCATTTGGCTGCAAAAAAGCATTGATATTAGCGGGCTCAATTGAACCGCAGCCATATTTTTTATTTAAAATATTTTTAACTAAACTTTTTCCAAGCCATCCTCCGGCGCCAGTGATAAAAAATTTTTGCATCCTTAAATCTTGTTATTTTTGGTTTTTGAGTTGATTATTTTTAAAACAGTTTATCACTTCTTAATTCAATAATTTTCTATGAATTACTTCATAATTTTAACAAGCGTATTTTTAAACGCCTCGGCCCAAATTTTTCTCAAAAAAGGGATGATGGTAATCGGAAAATTCGACTTTGCTCAAACCAATTATTTTGAACTTGCTTTAGCTGTTGTAAAAAATCCATTTCTGCTTCTTGGCTTTGCCTGTTACGGCTTTAGCATTATAACTTGGATGGCAGCACTTTCTCGAACCGAGGTCAGTTTTGCTTATCCCTTTCTTTCTGTTGGATATATTTTGGTGTTATTTTTTGGATATTATTTTTTCAATGAAACAATCAATTTTTGGAAAATATTTGGCGTATTTTTTATTCTGATCGGAGTTTTAATGATTGCAAAAAGCAATGTAACTTAGCTAGAAATTAAACAAAGAATTAAAGTCATTCCCCACAAAATAATATTTCCCAGAAACACCATATCCTTATAAATTATAATTCCCGAATCTCCAATGTCACTGGTATCGAGGTGAAGAGCTTGTAAGTAGCGAAACACTCCAAAAATCACAAAAATATTTGTGAAGGTAAAACCATAATTACCACTAATATTAACCATTTCATTGGTATACATAACATAACAAGAGATTGCTAAAACAGCAGAAATTATAATAAATTTATCCAACATAATTTGAGTATAACCGCGTAAAGATTTTCTCACATAGCCATCATTGAAATCCTTTCGGCGCTTGGTGAAAGCAAGAAATAAACAAATGGTGAAAGTTAGAAGAATTACCCATTTTGAGATTGGGGTTTCAAAACAAAATATTCCAAACAAAACTCGCAAAACAAAACCCAGTGCAATTGACATGGTGTCAAATATTGCAAAATTTTTGGTTTTAAAGCTGTAAATAAGGCTGTTAAGAAAATATAATAAAATTACCAACAAGGCTTTTATATTAAAGAAGTACACCACAATCCAGAATGATGAAAAAATTAAGAAAGCACAAATTATTAGAGCCAATGAAACTGAAATTGATCCTTTTGCTAATGGACGATTTTTTTTCTTGTTATGCTGGCGATCTTCTTTTCGATCTATCAAATCATTGATTATATAAACTGCACTTGAGATCAGGTAAAAACTTAAAATTCCTAAGAAGAGGTTAAAATAATTTTGGAAATTAATTTCTAAAAACTTCAAAGATAAAATGAATGGAATGGCTACAAAACCATTTTTTATCCACTGCTTAAGACGCATCAATTTTGAAATTTCTACTAATTTATTCATATTTTTTATAATAAGATTTATTAGAACTTCTTAAAATTTCAAAATCACCTTTAGAGTCCCCGAAGCAGACGGTATGATAATTTTGAAAAGAATTATATTCCGAAATGAAGCGATTTACTTTTTCTATTCCGTAGCAATTTTTGCCCATAATTTTCCCCGTTACTTTACTATTTTTTACTTCAATTTCTGAAGCTAAAACCTTGGCGAATCCAGCTTTTAAAGCCCAAGGCTCAACCCATTGCAAGATACTAGCGGTAATTATAATCATTTTATGACCATGAGTTCGGTAAAACTTTATTTTTTCTTCAGCTTCTTTTTTTACCATTCCATCAATTTCTGAAAGCGAATAATTTTTACATAATTCGACAAATTCATCATATTCCATTCCACCAAAAAAATGCGTTAGAAAATCTTCTTTGGCTTTCTGATTTGATATTAAGCCTATTTTGTATAAAATGATTTTGGGCAATATTTTCAGCATCCCTAAGCTAAATTTTATCAATCCAAAATGCCATTTTACAAAATCCAACATCGTATCTTTGGTGGTGATAGTTCCATCAAAATCAAATATTATTATGGTTTCATTTGTGACTTCTTTTGTCATTGCAGAATTAAGTTTTAACGAGCTTTTCTTGGGGAACATCCTAAATCTTTTTAAACTAGGATTAGGACTGATTCTTACAATTTACTGATTACAAAATCGTAAATTTTATCCATTTCTTTTTCC
>CAIZZE010000025.1 GCA_903937405.1 uncultured Alphaproteobacteria bacterium
AATTCTAATCCCGCGGCATCAATTTTATTAGACAAAACCAAAACCACCTCTGCCGGAAAATAAGGATGTTCACAAGCTCTCACAATGGCTTGCATGTTTGATCCGCGCCCTGAAATTAAAATTGCGACTTTGGTTTTTTTAATCATTATTTTATTAATTTTTACGCAACAGTTAAAACTTGATTACAAATCTCGTCCTGCGGCGTTACAGTTGGCTTTGTAAAATTCAACTAACCTAGCTCAATCCTAAGTAAGTTTGATCTAAAAGAAGAAAAATAATTATCGAAGAAATTGACCGAAGGATTAATACTTTTTGTACCCAGAATTTTATCAGAAAGGAGCAATAAAAACATCAATAGTATCCTGCTTTGATCTACTGGATAATAGCAATTATGAGTTGTTGATTTTATTATCGGGTACTTAATTCCATCTTTTTCGTAATACTCTGAGTTTTTTTCTTTCATTTGTATTGCTTGATCACATCCATCATTTAGTGGTAGAATATTACCAATCATTTTTGACCCTTCGGAAAGATCTGGATTGTGCGAGTAAACAATTCCCTGATCCAAAGATGTTATTATGGAAGGGTGAGTGTATTGACTAGAACCATCTTTAAACATGAACCAATTATGGAAAGTCTCAAATGATTCGGCGCTGCTTTTATAAGAAAAAATAATGCCTCGAGGATGATTAGAAGAGTATTGTTTGAATTCTAAACTACCATCTTGGCTAGAATCTGGTTTTATGTATTCCCCTCTAACTATTTCCAAACTTCTAACCGAGGCTATATTTTTAATGGCCTGATCAGCACTTTTCGAATCAAGAGAAGTCTTTACCTCAATCACTGCATATACAATATCAACAGGAAAAAGGTGAACAGAAGCTAAAGATAGAATCGAAGGATAGTGATCTTGATCGTAAATAATAATGTCAATCTGTTTGCTTTGTTTGCCATTTTTATCTACTACTATTCCAGTTCCAACACCGTATTTTTTAGGAATAAATTTTTTAATTAAATCTCTTAAAATAATTTCGTTTCCTTCTCCTTTTATACCCTGATGAATGAATATTGAATTTATGAAATTAACTTCAGATTGAAGCTGTTGAAATATGCCTCTGTAGTAACTGTTTAAAATATTATTCATTGTAAAAACTTTTTTATAAATTTTTTTCAAAAGAATTTCTAATCCTGCCGCTGGACTGGGATTACAAATCCCGTCCTGCATCTGGGATTATTTTTTTCCTTTTGCATTGACTCTAGCGCCGATTCTTAAGCGCAGTGCGTTTAGTTTGATAAAACCTGCCGCGTCTTTTTGGTCGTAAACTGCGTCTTCTTCGAAGGTTACGTGGGCTTCACTGTACAAACTTTTTACAGACTTGCGCGAAACCACAGTTGCGCTGCCTTTGTAAAGTTTTAGCGTCACAATTCCTTCAACATTTTCTTGGCTTTTGTCGATTAAAGCCTGAAGCATTTCGCGTTCAGGAGAAAACCAGAAACCATTGTAAATTAAACTTGCATATTTTGGCATTAATTCATCTTTTAAATGCGCGGCTTCGCGATCTAGCGTGATTGATTCAACAGCGCGATGTGCAACTAATAAAATTGTTCCGCCGGGTGTTTCGTAAACGCCGCGCGACTTCATGCCAACGAAACGGTTTTCAACCAAATCTAAACGACCAATTCCGTTTTTGCCGCCAAGTTCATTTAACTTAGCTAAAATTTCATGCGGCTTCATTTTTTTGCCGTCAATCGCAATTGCATCACCTTTTTTAAATTCGATGTCAATTAATGTAGCTTTATCCGGCGCTTTTTCTGGGGAAATAGTTCTTTGATAAACATATTCTGGAGCCGCTTGCGACGGATCTTCCAAAACTTTTCCCTCGCTTGATGTGTGAAGTAAATTCGCATCAACTGAATAAGGTGATTCGCCGCGTTTGTCTTTAGCAACAGGAATTCCGTGCTTGTCAGCGTAAGCAATTAACTTGGTTCTGGAATTTAAATCCCATTCTCTCCAAGGCGCGATAATTTTGATGTCGGGTTTATTAGCATAATAAGCCAATTCAAAACGAACTTGGTCATTTCCTTTGCCAGTAGCGCCGTGACAAACTGCGTCAGCGCCTAATTTTTTAGCAATTTCAATTTGTTTTTTTGCAATCAATGGACGCGCAATTGAAGTTCCAAGCAAATAAACACCTTCGTAAAGCGTGTTGGCGCGAAACATTGGAAACACATAATCGCGCACAAATTCTTCGCGTAGATCTTCAATGAAAATTTGTTTTACACCCATTTTTTTGGCTTTAGCGCGCGCTGGCTCAAGCTCTTCGCCCTGACCCAAATCGGCGGTAAAAGTTATAACTTCGCAACCGTAATTTTCCTGCAACCATTTCAAGATTACCGAAGTGTCCAATCCACCAGAATAAGCTAATACAACTTTTTTAATTTTTGCCGGTTGAGCCGTAACAGTTTTTACCGCGCTTTTTTTTGAAGCAGCAGCTTTAACTTTTTTAGTTTTCATTTGAACTTTTAGATTGATTTTAGAAAGATGTTTCAGGTTTTTAATAAACCTTGTGAAAGCCTGTCCACAGTGATTTCTCGCCAATATTCTTTAAAAAGAAATTTAAAATGCAAATAAAAGAAATTCAAAATCGCGAAGAAATTTTTCAAACCTTCAATGTATTGGCACAAATCTATGATGATTTGAAAGACGAAACTTATGTCGAAGATATTTTAAACATGATGCAAAACGGTTATAAAATGGTCGCAGTTTTTGAAGATCCTAAAATCGAAAATGGTCGCTGCATTGGAGTTGCCGGCATTCGCATCACCAGAAAATTACATTACAAAAAAACAATCGAAATTGAAGATTTTATGATCGACCGCAAAAAACGCGGCATTGGTGTCGGCAAAATGCTCTTGCGCTGGGTTGATTGGCAAGCCATGAATTTAGGCTGCGAAAACATCATTGGTAATTTAGAAACAAAAAGACTCGAATCACAAAAAATTTTCTCACGCGAAAAATTTACGTTAGATAGGTTTTTCTTTCGCAAAAATTCTTAGTTTAAATGCCTCAAAAACAACGCTCCAAATTCAATTATTATCTCCACAAATATTTCATAATTCCTTTAATGATATTTCGCATTTCGGTGCTTGATACCATTAGACAAGACGGAATTGAACATGCTGGATATTTAGCATTTTTAAGCATCTTTTCACTTTTTCCTTTTCTAATTTTCTTAATTTCAATCGTCGGTTTTTTTGGCGCTTCTGAAATTGGCGCACAAATTGTACATACAATTCTTTCGGCCGCACCGCGTGAAATGGCTGAAGCTTTAGCGCCACGTATTAATGAAATTATTTCCGGACCACCGCAAAGTTTTTTAACTATCGCAATTATTGGCGTAATTTGGACCGCTTCTTCTTCAGTTGAAGGTTGTCGCACAATTTTAAACCGCGCTTACCGAATTGCATTTCCGCCGCCTTATCTCTGGCGCCGTTTTATCAGCATTTTAGAATTTTTTGTGATTATTTTTTCCATCGTAATCGGCATCATTATTTTCATAATTGTTCCAACTCTTTTAAAAGAAGTTGAAGGCGCATTTTCGCTACATTTAAATTTTGATTACGATTTTTTCTATTTACGCCAATTGGCAATTTTCATGGTATTAACTTTAGCAACTTCGCTGCTTTATTACGCTTTACCCAATGCCAAACAAAAAATTAGCCAAACCGTTCCCGGATCAATTGTTGTAGTGCTTCTTTGGGTTTCTTTAGAAAGAGGTTTTTCGCTTTATTTAGAAAATTTCCATCAATTTAATTTCGTTTACGGATCGCTCGCCGGCATGATCGTTTCATTAATGTTTTTTTATTTAATCAGCCTCGCCTTCATTTTCGGCGCTGAATTTAACTACCATTTTCACCGCACCTATCAAGTTTTCTTAAAAGAAAAAAAATAATGAAATTTCCCTTCTGGCCCAATCAAAAAGGTTATCGCGATATTGAGCTGGGCCTTTCGCGCGTTTATGATTTGTTGGTACGTTTGGGAAATCCGCATTTAAAAATTCCGCCAACAATTCACATAGCTGGCACTAACGGCAAAGGTTCGACTTTGGCTTTTTTGCGCACAATTTTTACCGAAGCTAATCTATCAATTCACACTTACACCTCACCTCATTTGGTTAATTTTAATGAAAGAATTATTTTAACCGGCAAAGAAATTTCCGACGAATTTTTAAATGAATGTTTACATGAATGTAAAAAAGCGGCCGAAAAATTTCCGGAAATTGCCGTTACTTATTTTGAAGGAATCACAGTTGCTGCCTTTTTAGCCTTTAGTCGCGTGCCAGCAGATTTACTTTTACTTGAAACCGGAATGGGCGGCAGGCTTGATGCAACCAATGTTTTGCCAAAAATTTTAGCCTCAATAATTACGCCAATTTCTTTTGATCACACTGATTTTTTAGGAAAAACTTTAGCTAAAATTGCTTTTGAAAAAGGCGGAATAATTAAAAAAAATTGTCCGGTTTTAGTTGGAAAACAAAAACCTTCAGCGCTGAAAATTCTTGAAAATCAAGCAATTGCGCTCAATTCAGAATTGAAATCCGTTGGTAAAGATTGGGAAATTATTAAACAAAAACAGGGATTTTTATTTGAAGGTTTCAGCAGAAAAATTTTACTTCCGCAACCTTCACTTTTAGGAAGTCACCAAATTGAAAATGCAGCGCTGGCAATTGCTGCGGCGCTAAATCAGAAGCGTTTTGCGATTAGTGATTCTGTGATCAAATCGGCTTTAACCAAAACTTTTTGGCCAGCGCGATTGCAAAAAATTAAGTCAGGAAAATTTTTTAAAATGCTGCCCAAAAATTGTGAATTATATTTGGATGGAAGCCATAATTTACAAGGGGCTGCAACAATTGTGGAATTTTTAAAAAATCAGCATAATAAAAAAATATTCGTAATTTTTTCGATGCTACAAGACAAAAATTGCGCCGATTTTTTAAAGAAAATTTCTAAGAAAATTGATGAATTATTGGCAATGGAAATTCCCGATGAAACTAAATCTTATAAAGCAAAAGAGATCACAGAAATTGCGCAAAATCTGGGAATAAAAGTAGAAAATGTTTCGGGTTTTGAAGAGGCTTTTGCAAAAATTTCTAAAAATAAAAAAGATGCCAAAGATTTACTAATATTAGTTTGCGGCTCACTTTATTTGGCTGGGAGTTTTTTGGAAATTAATAATTCTTTTTAGTAATTTTTTACTTTGGCATATAGTATTTATTAAACCTGAGTAAACTTATAATTTTGTCCCGACTTAAGCGGAATCTGACAAGATAATCTGACAGTTGAAGAAGGAGCGCCTTTTGTTGCAGAATCTAAAACATCCAATTCATCCTCGCTTACTTTGGGAAGCTTACCATCACTTTCAATTTCACCAATACAAGTACTACAAGAAAGCTGTTCTTTGCATACTGCTTCAATATCTTCACTCCCAGTTAAAACTGTTGCTAGCGTAGGCGCTTTAGCTTTATATTTTTTATCCGCGAGATTGACTTCAATTATTTTTGAGCCTCCGTTGCGATTGACAACTTCGATGGTTATTGTTTGACCACAGTTGCTTGGTTGTGTGTTATCATTCTGCGGCAAATCACCCAAAACTCTTTGGGC
The DNA here is from genome assembly GCA_903937405.1 of uncultured Alphaproteobacteria bacterium. GTDB lineage: Bacteria > Pseudomonadota > Alphaproteobacteria > Rickettsiales > UBA1997 > UBA2645. Next base: position 5,662 of record CAIZZE010000025.1, read on the forward strand.
AGCTATTTTTTTAAGTTGCTTGATTAAGGTAAGAATTGTGGCGGCAATAATTAATCATTATTCGATTTGAGCTTGGAGTAATTTTTCTTTCTTAAGAAGTTCGATAAAATCTTTTACAGAGCCTTGAAGAGCTTTACCTTTTTTTACTAAAATTCCATAAAGAATGCTTGAAAAATACTCGCTCAAATCTTTACCAACTAATTCTGATGAAGTTTCTCCTTCCAGACAAATGCTGGACATAATCGCAATACCAACATCTTCCTTAACAAATTTTTTTAAGATTTCGTAATTTGCCATCTCAAATTCAATTTTGGTTTTAAGGCCATAATTTTTTGCAACTTCGTCAAAATTTGGAACAGTGACAAATTTTTTATCAAGTCTAAGCAAGCTGTAGCGCTTGAGATCGGACATGGTAACTTTCTTCTTCTTGGTTAAGGGATGATTTTTTTTGGTTAGTAAAATTGTTTTATATTCAGCAATTGGAATAAATTCTAACTCGCTTGGTATTTCATCAAGCTTCATCGAATAAAGTAGCATATCTACTTCATCATTCATCAGTCTTTTTAATGCTTCTTCTCTAACAATATTCCGGATTTCAAATTTTATGGCAGGATAAAGTGCTTCAAATTTTTTTATATATTTGGGCAAGATGTGGCAAATACTTACATGATTCGCTGCGATGTTAATTGTTTTAGATTTTTCCTGCTTAATTATTTTTCTAAAATCATTTAGCAGTTCATCAGCGCCATGCATATGAGGTGCTACATGAACATAAAACATTTTTCCCTCTTTAGTCAGAGTTGCTTTATTTTTATCTCGATTAAAAAGCGAAATGCCTAACTGCATTTCTAAAGACTGAATCTGCAAACTTACCGCACCTTGGCTCAACTTCATTTTCTTTGCAGCTTTAGACATGCTGCCAGTTTGAACAGTATAGCAAAATCCTTTAAGCTGCTGAAAGAGATTATTTTTGTAATAAACTTGTTTAAGCATCGTAGTTATAAGTTTTATTGGGAGAGATCTTAGTATATCTTAGATTTTCTATTAATTTGAATTGTTGATAAAGTGACACTCGTGTTATTGCTTAATCAATTCTTTTATCACCAATTTTACCAAATTTCATGCGTCTGTATAAAAATGAAAAAAACTGCAATCAGCTTTGCAAAGATGATTTTCTTTCGGCCATCACCCACGAATTAAAAACCCCACTAAACGCCATCATCGGTTTTTCTGATGTTCTGCGTGAAGATATTAACAACCCTAATTTACTGGCTGAATGCTTGGATTACATTTCCGAAATCAATCGCGCTGCTGTTGAGATGAATGAGTTGGTTAATGATTTGCTTGATGTTGGCGCGATTGCATCGGGGAATTTTTCGGTCGATTTGAGTTGTGATATTGATGTTGGTGATGTTTTAAAAAGAGCAATGCGAATTAATCATGATTATGCGTTAAAGAGAAATGTGAGTTTGAAGTTGGAAATTGGTGATGATGTAAAATTTATGAAGCTTGATGAAAAAAGGATGAAACAGGTTTTGACTAATCTTATTTCTAACGCCGTGAAATATA
>CAIZZE010000026.1 GCA_903937405.1 uncultured Alphaproteobacteria bacterium
CTGTTCTAGCGTAGATCGCTAGAGCGAAGACTGCCCGGCATAGCCCCCTTGTGGGGCGGCGTCGGGCTTTCACCAACAAGTCAAAAGCCTGGCAGGCCAGGCTTGTCCTGGACTGTTCTAGCGTAGATCGCTAGAGCGAAGCCTTTCACCAACAAACTCGATCAAAAAAAATCTCAAAAATCCTATTCATAAACCCTATGAAACTCCTAGTCCTAAAAGAATCACACTCTTCTGAAAACCGTGTTGCTTTAACTCCTGATCTCATCACCAAATACAAATCCCTAAATATCGAAACTTACATCGAATCCAACGCCGGCCTTAAATCCTCAATCCCCGATTTGATTTACGAAAAAGCCGGAGCCAAAATCGTCGCTGACATCAACCAAATCCTCCCTGAAATCGACGTAATAATCTCGGTCCAACGCACCGACATCGATTTCACCAAAACCAAACCAAACGTAAATTTCATCGCACTTCTAAACCCATATTTCAACAAAGATAAAATCTCTGACTTCGCGAAAAAAGGCATTTCCGCTTTTGCACTTGAGCTACTCCCACGAATCACTCGAGCTCAAACCATGGATACTCTTTCTTCGCAAAGCAATTTAGCGGGTTATGTTTCCGTAATCGACGCTGCCTATGAAATGCCAAAAGCCGTGCCGATGATGATGACTGCTGCCGGAACAATCTCTGCAGCCAAATTTATGATTTTAGGAGCGGGTGTGGCTGGCCTTCAAGCAATTGCAACCGCTAAAAGATTGGGCGGAATTGTTTGTGCATTCGATGTACGTACATCAGCAAAAGAACAAGTTCAAAGTCTTGGTGCCAAATTCATCGAAGTAAAATCCGAAGAAAAAACTGACGGAGTTTACGCCAAAGAAATGAGCGAAGAATATAAAAAACTCCAAGAGCAACTTTTAGAAGATACTATAAAAACTCAAGATGTTGTAATCGCAACTGCATTAATCCCAGGCAAAAAAGCGCCAATTCTAATTACCGAAGCCATGGTTCGATCAATGAAACCAGGCTCAATCATTGTTGATTTAGCGGCGGTAAATGGTGGAAATTGTGTTTTAACTCAAGTTGGAAAAATTGTCGAAATTGATGGTGTAAAAATTATTGGACATGAAAATTTCCCAAGCAGAATTGCAGCGGATGCCAGTAAACTTTTTGCCAAAAATGTTTATAATTTTATCGAGCTTTTGGTGAATAAAGAAAGCTCTTCAATTGTGATAAATCTTGAAGATGAAATTGTGAAAACAACTTTGATTACTTATCAAAATAATCTGAGATTAGCGTTTAATTAAAATCATCTTACACTCCTTCACCCTTGAGCTGAAAGGCTCAAAATCTGTGATCCAAGAATGAAGATTATAAACATTCCGAAACACATTTTAAATATTTCCAAATCATAACTTGAAGTCTTGAAATTCTTTACTAAAAACCCCCCAAATTTTCTCGCAGATTTTTCCTAAATTTCCCAATGACTAAAACAAGAAAAACCAAATCTATGTCTTTAAAGCTTGATATTCCTCAACCCGATCTTTTGAAACCTAGAATCACAATTTTTGGCGCTGGCGGCGCTGGCGGAAATGCAATCAATAACATGATTCGTTCTAACCTTGAAGGCGTTGAGTTTGTGGCTGCAAATACTGATGCTCAGGCTTTACAAAATTCTCTTGCGCAAAATCGCATCCAACTTGGTGTAAAAACCACTAAAGGTTTGGGAGCTGGTTCATTTCCTGATCGTGGACGTGCTGCTGCCGAAGAAAATATTGAAGAAATCGAAAAATATTTAGATGGCAATAACATGGTTTTCATCGCTGCCGGAATGGGTGGCGGAACTGGAACTGGTGCGGCTCCTGTAATTGCAAAATTAGCTCGTGAACGCGATATTTTAACTGTTGGCGTTGTAACAAAGCCTTTCCATTTTGAAGGAAAATACCGCATGGAAACAGCAGAAGCTGGCATTGATGAGCTTAAAAAATATGTTGATACTTTAATCATCATTCCAAACCAAAATCTTTTTAGAATCGCTAACGAACATACAACTTTCGAATCAGCTTTCAAAATGGCTGATGACGTTTTACACGCCGGCGTTCGTGGAATTACCGACCTTATCACCATGCCCGGTTTGGTGAATTTGGACTTTGCCGACATCAGAACCATTATGACCAAAATGGGTAAAGCAATGATGGGAACTGGTGAAGCAACTGGTGAAAACCGTGCTATTGCTGCTTGCGAAGCGGCAATTTCTAATCCACTTCTTGATGATATTTCAATTAAAGGTGCGAAAGGTGTGTTAGTTAATATGACTGGCGGACCAGACATGACGCTATTTGAAGCTGATATGGCGGTTAATGCAATCAAGAAAGAAGTTGATTCAAATGCCAATATTATTTTCGGTTCAGCCTTCAATGAAAATATGAAAGGCAAAATTAGAATTTCTGTTGTAGCAACTGGAATTGACGTTGAAGAATTCAAACGCGAAGCCTTGAAAACACAAGAAAATCACGAGCCAAGCCGTTTCAAAATCAATGCTGATGTTGATAAAAAACAAGAAACTAAAAGTTTTTTTGATCCGGGAGTTGCTTCTAAAGTTGGTGAAGAAGAAGTTGAAGAAATTAGCGATGCTAATTTTAAGCCAAAAAAATCTTACCAAAAAGAAGCTAACCAAAATTATGGTAAAGCTGAAGAGCCAGCTCCAAAAGGCCGTAACCATGATGTTGCGGAAAATAATGGCTTTACCCAAGTTAGCTTTTTTGCTGAGGAATTAGAAGAAAAACTTCATGAAGAAAATGAAGAAGAGTATGAAGATGAATTTGTAGAAGAAAAAATCGAAATTAAAAAACCAGAAATCAAGGCCAAGCCAGCAAAACTAAACCCTAAACCGGCTCCAAAAAAAGAAGGTGGATTTAGTTTGTTTAGCTTCATGAATTCTTCAAAAGTTAAAGAAGACAAAGAAGAGTCGAAAGAATTTAAAATTAAGCCATTAACTAAAAAAGTTGCGGAAGAAGAAATTGAAGAAAAAGCGCCAGTGCAAAAAACTCAAGATGCTGAAAAAAAACGTCGTGAATTTTTTAGTGCAACTATTTTTGATGACGAAGATTCTCACGAACATGATGAGAAAGTTGATGATGATATTTTAAATGTTCCGGCATTTTTTAGACGTAAGAAATAATTAGTAGCTTTCTGAAACAGGGCGGGATTTGTAATCCCGTCTTTATGTTCATGTAAATTTTCAAAGTCTCTAAATTTTAGAAAAGAAATAATTTTTCGTCACCATGTCGCAAATCTACCTGATTTCCCCTCCAAAAATTGAATCAAAAACTTTTCTTCCGCGCTTAGAAAAAGCCTTAAAAACAAATTTAGTTCCGGTTTTTCAATTGCGCTTAAAAGAATATTCAAATTCCGAACTCACACAAATTGCCAAAGAAATAAAAAAAATCTGTGATAATAATAATTGTCTATTTTTATTAAATGATTCTTTGGAAATAGCTTTAAATATTGGTGCGAATGGCGTTCATCTTGGCGCTGAAGATGGTTCAATTTTGTCGGCTCGAAAAAACTCTCCCAAAAATTTTTTGATCGGTGCCAGTTGTTACGATTCCAAACATTTAGCTATGGAAGCAGGAGAACAGGGTGCTGATTATCTTTCTTTCGGGGCTTTTTTTGAAAGTAAAACTAAAAAATCGCGAGGCAATCCTGGTCTTGAAATTCTTGAATGGAGCAATGAGATTTTAAATCTACCAACAGTTGCAATTGGAGGCATTACTGCTGATAATTGCGCGCCTCTTGTTAAAAGTGGCGCAGATTTTCTTTCTGTGATTTCCTATGTCTGGGATCATCCCGAAGGAGAAGAGGCAGTTTTGATAAAATTATCTCAGGTTTGTAAATAGCTCCATTTAGTGCAAAAATATTTTTACTGCGGATCAATAGGAGTAGAGTTATAAAACATTTTTTAATATGAAGATAATAAAAAGCCGGTCTGAAATTTTTTTCAGACCGGCTTTTCTTGTTTTAAATCCGGCTAGCTAAAGTCAGAATTAAAACTAGTTAGCATTATTAGTGCTTGGTTGAGTGGCATTTGTGCCTTCAACTTTACTACCAGCGCCTGAACGTCTTTCCATGCGTTCATTTTTGCGCTCTTGACGATTTTCCTTACGTTCTTGTTTGCGTTCAGCGTGTTTTTCTTCGCGATTTTCTTGTCTTTGATCTTGACGATTATCATGTTTTTCTTCGCGATTTTCTTGTCTTTGATCTTGACGATTATCATGTTTTTCTTCGCGATTTTCTTGTTTGTGTTCTTGACGATTTTCTTGTCTTTCCATGCGGTTATTGTTTGGTTGTCCAGAAGTATTAGCTTGCTGACCACCTCTAGGAGAATTTTGAGCCCCGCCTCTTGGCTCGCCAGTGGATCCACCTTGTTGTCCGCCTTGAGGTCCACGAGGACCACCTTGTTGCTGACCACCACCTTGTTGTTGTCCGCCGCCTTGAGGACCGCGTTGTCCACCACCTTGACCACCCATTTGTTGTCCACCACCACCTTGACCGCCCATTTGTTGTCCACCGCCACCTTGACCGCCACCCATTGGAGGACGACCTTGTGCGAATGCTGATCCTGCTACAAGAGATAGGATGGCGGTTAATTTCATTATATTTTTCATAAATATTTTTTTCAGATTATTTGGAAATAAATCCAAGCTTACACTTGGAATTGCGAGCGAAGCTATTTTTAAGATTTTGATAAGCAAGATGGGGAAGAGAAAATTTTTAACTAAATAAAAACTGTGCCATTTAATTAAAAATTGGTTTTTGGAGAGGTGGGTTCGAGATTGTTTAAAGATATTATGGATCGTGATGAAATCTATAGATTCTAAAAACATGTAAAAATCTGAAATTAAAAAAGATCTAAAACAGGTTCTAAGAAAAATTACGCGCTTTATTAAGTAATAAAAAATCAGCCAAAACACATGCCAGCATTGCCTCCCCAACTGGAACAGCGCGAATTCCGACGCATGGATCGTGACGACCTTTGGTTATAATTTCACAATTATTTCCGGCAATATCGATCGTTTTTCTGGGAATTAAAATTGAACTGGTTGGCTTAACTGCAAAACGAACCACAATATCTTGGCCGGAAGAAATGCCGCCCAAAACGCCGCCAGAATGATTGGAAGAGAATTTTAATTCTTTATTTTCCATCCACATTTCATCGGCAAGTTCAGAACCTTTTTTTGCAGCTGCTTCCATTCCCATACCAATTTCTACGCCTTTGACAGCGTTAATTGACATCATCGCTGAAGCAATTTTAGCATCTAATTTATTATAAATTGGTTCACCAAAACCAGCAGGAACATTTTTGGCAACAAGTTCTATAACGGCTCCAACAGAGTCTCCAGACTTTCTGATTTCCATCAAATAATCTTCAAAATTTTTCGCGGCATTTTTATCGGGACAGAAAAAATCATTATTATCAATTTCTGAAAAATCGATTTTGGTGCGGTCAATTTTTTTCTCCCCGATTTGGGTTAAATAGCCAGTGATTTCAATATTTTCTCTTTCCAGAATTTTGCGGGCAACGCCGCCAGCAGCAACGCGCATTGCGGTTTCTCGGGCTGAAGAACGTCCGCCGCCGCGATAATCGCGAATGCCATATTTTTTGAAATAAGTATAATCGGCGTGGCTGGGACGGAATTTATCTTTGATGTCGCCGTAATCGCCGCTTTTTTGATCTTCGTTGAAAATTACCAGGCTGATTGGAGTGCCTGTAGTCTTGCCTTCAAAGACACCAGAAAAAATTTTAACCTGGTCTTTTTCTTGACGTTGAGTTGTAAATTTTGATTGACCTGGGCGACGTTTGTCGAGATATTTTTGAATGTCGCATTCATTTAAATCGATGAGGGAAGGGCAGCCATCAACTACGCATCCGATTGCTTCGCCATGGCTTTCGCCCCAAGTTGTGAAAGAAAATATTTCGCCGAATTTGTTCATAAAATTATTTTTAAAATTATTTACCCGTCTTATTCAAAATCAAAACCGGGTTTTGGGTAAAAACTAAATGATTTCCATCTTCATCAATTTCCAATTTTCCGGCGGTAATATTTCCGATATCTCCAGTCGCAAAAACATCCTGCATTACCGCTTCCTGCTCATTTTTATGAAAGGCTTTTTTAGCTTTAATATGATAAACCTGCGTCTCATTATATTGAAACTTAATCCGCGGATTGGTCATGATTTTTTCTGCTTCGTAAGCTTTCGGATCTTTATTAAATTGATTTACCAATTTGATCGTGTGGCTGCGATTAAAAGCATAAAAAATATAAACAAAAATCCCGCCGATAATCATGCAATAGCATAAAGTGGTTAAGAAATTTTTAATGCGTAAATGTGATTGAAACAGCTTTAAAATCTGCTCAGTTCTAAGATCCATATTGTTCGATTGTTACGGAAAAAGATTCGACAGCTTCAACAGCTCCAACTTTATCAATTTCAATTTTGCATCTTTTAATGCGTGAATCCTCCATGATTTGATCCATGATATTTTGCGCCATTGTTTCAACCAGTTTGAATCTTTTTGACGCAATAAGGTTTTTAATTTGAGTTGTGATTAAGTCATAGTCGATTGTGTCATTTATATCGTCACTTTGTAATGACTTTATAAAATCACTTTCAATTTCCACGTTAATAATAATTCCGCGGCTGATTTTTTCTTCCCACAAATGCACGCCCAGAATGGTTTGCAATTTCAGGTTTTTAATTTTGAGTAACATTAAATTTAAATGGTTGCGTAAAAAGAGGATGGCAGATTATTTTGTGCGGATCGTTTAAGTTCAAGTTTTCTTTACTAATATGTCAGATCAAAAAATTATTAATTTGCAAAATTACAAAAAACAAAATTCTAAAAAAACAAATTTCACTAAAAAAATAATGGAGAAAAATAAAAAAATGTTATTTCTGTCAATCGCTATCGGAGCCTTGCTGGGTCTGATTTTGTGGAATTATTTTGTTGAAGGTGTTGCTAATCTCGATGTGCAGATTCCACCCTCAAGAAATATCACTTATAATGAACAATTACCAGTTGCGATGACTACAACTCAAGTGGCAAATGAGTTTGAAAAATCTGATGGCAAGCCGATTTTGCTCTATATTTATACGACTTGGTGCAAAATTTGCGCCAAAAATTTTGCCACTATTAATGATATTTCACGCGAATTTCAAAATACTGATTTACAAGTTATCGCTTTAGCAATTGATCGTGATATGGAAGCAGAAATGTTGCAGAATTATTTAAATAAGTTTGGTGAATTTTATTTCCAGCCTAGATATTTGGGCTTTAAAGAAGGGTTTATAGATTTTTTAACTAAGAAAAATATTCGCTATAATAATCACGTACCTTTTACGGTTTTGATTTCGAAAGAAGGTGAAGTTTTGGTAAAATATTCCGGTGCGAAAAATAAAAATTATTTGCGTAATAAAATTGTTAAAGAGCTTTATTTGTAATTCCAATTCAAAAATCATGAATCTTCCAATCAAAATCTTCGACACATTAACTAACAGTGAGCAAACCCTAAAAACCATTACGCCCAATCATTTAAAAATGTATGTTTGTGGGCCAACGGTTTATGATCGTCCGCACTTAGGAAATGCACGCTCTGTTGTGATTTATGATTTATTTTTTCGCTTCTTTCGCGAAATGTTTGATGAAGTTATTTATGTAAGAAATATTACCGATGTTGATGATAAAATAAACGCCGCCGCCAAAGAGCAGGGAGTTTCGATCTATAATCTTACCGCAAAAATCACTGAGTTTTTCTATGAAGATATCGGCGCTTTAAAAGTTTTGCGTCCTACTTACGAACCGCGTGCGACCGATCATATTTTAGAAATGATCGCAATGATCGAAAAATTAATTGCTAGTGGAAATGCTTATATAAGCTACGACCACGTGCTTTTTGACGTAAATTCTTATCATGATTATGGTCAGCTTTCCAATCGTAATCTTGATGAAATGGTCGCTGGCTCGCGCGTGGAAATTGCAGCTTACAAAAGAAATCCTCTCGATTTTGTTTTATGGAAACCAGCAAATAAAGGTGACGACGCTTCTAGTGTTTTTGAAAGTCCGTGGGGCAAAGGTCGTCCGGGTTGGCATATTGAATGTTCGGCGATGAGTTCAAAATATCTGGGAGTCGATTTTGATATTCACGGCGGCGGCGCTGATTTGCAATTTCCACATCATGAAAATGAAATTGCCCAAAGTCGTTGCGCCAATAAAAATTCTCATTACGCGCATTATTGGATTCACAATGGTTTTTTAACTGTTGAAGGTGAAAAAATGAGCAAGTCGCTCAAAAATTTTATTACGGTGCGCGATCTTTTGGATCAAGGAATTCCAGGCGTTGTGATTAGATATTTACTAACTTCAACTCATTACAGAAAACCTTTTGATTTTACTCAAAAAAGTTTGGATGATGCGACTAAAACTATGGAAAAATTTTATGCAGTTTTTGCTTCAAACGAAGAAGAAATTAAAAAAGTTTTAAGCGAAAAAACTGTAATTAATAAAGTTGTTTTAGAAAATCTGGCGCAAGATTTAAATATCTCAAAAGTTGTGTCACATCTTCATGAGATGGCGAAAGAAATTAAGGCTAATAACGATATAAATTTAAAAAATGAATTTGTCGCAACCCTTGATTTCCTTGGCTTTATTGATGTTAATTTTTTTGAGAAAAAAAATGATGAAGTTGCAAGTGATGAAGATTTTATCAATTCCCAAATTGAGTTGCGCAAACAAGCAAAATTAGAAAAAAACTTCGCGAAAGCTGATGAAATTAGAAATAATTTATTAGCACAAAATATTGTTCTGGAAGATGTAGTCGGTGGAAAAACTTTGTGGAAGAAAAAATAGAAATCCTGTCAACAAATAATTTACTAAATTATTAAAAATATTTTTAACTAATTCATTTTAGGACTTGCCAGATAAGTTTTTCTTTGCGAATAAAGAGAGACGAAGAAAAGCGGGTGAAGTTAATTCATCCTTTTAAATTTGTTATTATCTAGAGCCGTAAGCTTTAAAAGAGAAAAGATTTAAATTTTATAACAACTAAAAGTTTTGTAATGAAATATTTAAAGCAACCATTCGCTGTAATTTCTAACACTCTTGCAAAAACAGCAAAAGGCTTTGTAACAGACGATACTGGAATATATGTTACCGCAAAAGAATTAGCTAAAACTTTGCAAGATGCTAGGGCCAATACATATGGCAGTAGTAGGGATCACGACATTACTTATACAACTTATAATCCAAAGTCAGTAATTAGCAATTCTACTGCAAAACAAGTTGATCAATCTTCAAAAGAAATAAATGGCAGAAATTAGTTTTTATTTTGCCTCGTAGCGAATTTTAATTTCCATATTTTGTGGAGTTCGATTTTCCATATCTTCGCCCCACAATTTTTCCTCGTAGTCAATATCTTCATTTAATAAAAATTCCATTTGCAGATTCAGAGTTTGGCGTGGTTTTATTTTGTATCTGTTGTTGCAAATGCAATTATAAAATTCGATATATTTCTTAAAATCTTCCGGCTCAATATGTAAAATCGGTCGTAAATATTGAACGCGATTAGTTAAATTTTTAACGCGATAATCCACTTTATTTACCTGATTATTTACAGTTTTAACTTCAGATTGCAAAACCGTTAATTCAATATCTTTACGATAGTCGGTCACTTCCATTGTAATTGTAACTGGCACATTTCCTTTTTTCTTTGGAATTAGCTGCGAAAAATAAAAAGGCTTACAGCTTTGTGTTATTTGGCAAAACCAGTTGTAAGGTTGAGCGGCAAAAAAAATCACCACAAAAACTATTGCAATGCGAATTGATAATCGAAGTAATGGCGGCATCTTTTTTAGGGGTTGGAAATTAATTTTTTTAAGAAATTTTCTAGCGCTTATCTATTCATAAAATTTTCAAACTAAAATCCAAATGAAAAAAACTTCAATTTCTGAACCATTTATAAAATTTGCTAATTGGTTTGAGCAAGCGCAAGCGAAACCTGAAATTATTGAGCCAACTGCAATGTGCCTTTCCACAGTTGATGAAAAAAACTGTCCGTCATCGCGCATGGTTTTATTGAAAAAATTTGATGAAAGAGGTTTTTGTTTTTTTACAAATTTAACTAGTCGCAAAGGTGGAGAATTGGCAAAAAATCCCAATGTAGCTTTGTGTTTTTATTGGGGAATTTTGGGTTTACAAATTCGCATTGAAGGAAAAATTGAAAAAGTCACGCCGCAAGAAGCTGACGATTATTTTGCATCAAGAAGACGCGGCAGCCAGATTGGAGCTTGGGCTTCAAAGCAATCGCAGGAAATGATGGAATGGAATGAATTTGAAGAAAGAATTAAAAAAGTCACACAAGATTTTGAGGGCCAAGAAGTAACGCGTCCACCATTTTGGTCAGGATTTCGTGTGCTCCCAAAGGCTATTGAATTTTGGCAAGAAGGTGAGTTTCGTATTCATTCGCGCGAGTTTTATCAACGCTGTGAAGATGGCTGGGAATTGAAAAAAATTTATCCTTAATTATTTTCTCAAATCTCTAAATTCTCTTAAATCCTAAAAACAATTCTCCATGCAAGAAAAAGATTTTTTAAAATCCTGCGAACAAATTTTAGTTCAACTTTCTGAAAATATTGAAATCAAAGATAAAAATTCCAAACTCGATGTTGAATATTCCGATGGAATTTTAACAATAATAATCGAAGCAACTTCTCAAACCTACATCATCAATCGTCACGCGGCCTCACAAAAAATCTGGTATTCTTCGCCAATCACTGGTGCTGATTATTTTGCTTTTGATGAAAATTCGCAAAACTGGCTTGATTCCAAGGGTGAGAAGCTTGAGGAAAAATTATTTTGTGAGCTGGAAAATATTCTAAATTAAATCTAATCAAAAAAATGACTAAAAAAATATTACTTATCGAAGGCGATGGCATTGGTCCGGAAGTTGTTGGACAGGCAAAAAAAATCATCGAGTTTTTCAATCAAAACACCGACAAAAAATTTGAAACTGAAAATGCCCTTTTAGGCGGAATTGCTTACGACACTGTTGGAACTCCTTTTCCTCAAGAAACAATTGATTTAGCTCGTAAATCTGATGCGATTTTACTTGGTGCAGTTGGCGGAGTTAAGTGGGAATCTTTAGAATATAAACATCGTCCAGAGCGCGGGTTGCTTGGTATTAGAAAAGAATTGGAACTTTTCGCCAATTTGCGCCCAGCAAAAGTTTTCAACGCTTTAGCTGATAGTTCAACATTGAAGCGCGAAATCGTTTTGGGTCTTGATATTATGATTGTTCGCGAACTTACGGGAGATCTTTATTTCGGCGAACCACGCGGGGTCACAACTTTGGCCGACGGCTCCAGACAAGGTATCAACACCATGACTTATAATTCAAAAGAAGTTGAAAGAATCGCGCGCGTTTCATTTGATCTGGCGCAAATCCGTGGCAAAAAACTTTGTTCAATTGACAAAGCCAATGTAATCGAAACCACCGAAATGTGGCGTGAAGTTGTGACTGAAATTGGTAATAAATATTATCCAGAAATTGCATTGTCACATATGTATGTCGATAATGCTTCAATGCAATTAGTTAGAAATCCTAAACAATTTGACGTGATGTTAACCGGAAATATGTTCGGTGATATTTTATCTGACACCGCTTCAATGTTGACTGGATCTCTGGGAATGTTGCCATCAGCGTCACTTGGTGCTAAACAAGCTGACGGAAAACAATTCGCACTTTACGAACCAATTCACGGTTCAGCGCCAGACATCGCGGGCAAAAATATTGCTAATCCGATTGCGACAATTTTAAGTTTAGCAATGATGTTTCGATATTCTTTTGGTTACGCTAAAGAAGCAGATTCAATTGAAAAAGCTGTTGAAAATGTTCTTAATCGCGGCATTAGAACTGCGGATATTGCAAATGTCGGCGAAGCTCGTATTTCATGCACGGAAATGGGAACTAAAATTGCCGATGAGTTAAAAAAATTATTAGCTTTTGCATGATAAAAATTATGACAAAAATTTTAAATAAATGCGGCGCAGCTTTTTTTAAAGCCTCAAAGCATTTGTTGTTTAAAATTTTTGCCATTTTGTTTTTTATTATTTCGTCGCAAGCTTTTTCTCAGGCAATCCGTTCCACAACTTTTGATGATCGTCCGGCTTGCGAAGAAGTGCGCGGAGTTTGGCGGCAATTTGGCAATGGTTGCATTGATGAATGTAGTGCCAAATTTGATAGATTTTTAATGTGTCCGCAGGTTTTGGCTTATGGTTGCGATTGCGGCCGCAATAGATGTTGGAATGGTGATACTTGCGTAATGAGAAAAGATTATAAAAAAATATTTGATGAAGAACAGGCGAAAGAAAAAAAGATTTTAGATGTAGCTAAAGCCAAGCGCAAATCGGAAGCAAAAGCTAATGAACAATCTATTTTAAATAGTTTAGCTAAAAAAACTGGAGAAATCACCGATCAAGGTTTGAACCAGTTGCAAAATAATGCTTCAAAAAATGTTCCGGTTCCACAAGCTCCAGCGCAGCCGATACAATCTCCGACATATAGCGTAACTGATCCAAGTCAAAATCCACAACAACCAATTCAACCAGAGCAGCCGGTAGATACTTCTTTAATTCCGCCATTTTTTCAGCAATTGGAAAAAGCGAAGCAAGATGCAGCTAATGCTGCACAGCCAAAAGATGCGACAAAAGTTCCTGAATATAATAGCAAACAAGATCCGGTAACGCCGATTTCAACTTTACCAGGTTTGCCGGTGATTCCATTGCCGCAGTAGTTTTGGGCGTTAAAAACAGATCCTGAAACAAGCTCAGGATGACACAGAGAGGGAATTAAATTTATCTCAAAACTCTATGCCCGCTTCGTCATCCTGAACTTGTTTCAGGATCTAGTAAAATTAAAATATTCAATAACTATCAATTCAACCAAACAAAAAAATTGCAAAAATCACTGTCAAATTTTTAATGACGTATCTGAATTAAAAACTCTTTATTTCAATTTTAATTTTAAGCAAAACTTACGTGCCTCAAGACAGAATAATCCAAATTTTCATCCGCCTGATTTTGCGCCTTGTCGGGCTTTGTCTAGTGGGTTTTTCATTCGCCTATACTTTAGCACTTTTGAGTTTTAATTCCGACGATTCATCTTTTAACACCGTTTCCACCGACGATCACATTAATAATTGGATGGGCGCTTTTGGTTCGCATATTTCTGACCTTTCTTTCCAGCTCATCGGTCTTTCATCATTTATTTTATGCTTAATAATTTTTAGCATTGGCACCAAAATGAGCAACCGTTTCGGGATTAGAAATTTATTACCAAAAATAATTCTCACACCTTTTTGCATTCTTTGTCTTTCAGTTTTCTTTGCCTCTTTACCACAACCAAGCTGGTGGGAATTTGACAGTTTTGGCGGAGTGAACGGCCGTTTCATTCTAGCAAAAATCCCGCATTTACCAATGGCTTTAACTTCTGGTTTAGCTTTGTTTTTTTCGGTTATTTTAACTTCAATAATTATCGAAATTTCAATTGGCGATTGGATTTATTTTTTCCGCTACGCTTACGTAACTGCGCTTTATTTGTTTGAACAAGTGGCTAAATCTTTTGAAAAACAAACCGTAGAATTTCAGCCAAGAAAAAAGCAAAATCCAATCGTTGAAATTACACAAGAAAAGGGAGAATTTGAGGAAGAAGAAACTCGCGACACTTTAAAACAAAAACTAAAAACCAGCAGTAAAACCAAAAAACCAACACATCCGAAAAAATCAAATTACCAATTACCAATTACCGATTTATTAACTGATCGCTCTGCTGAAAATAAAGATAAAAAAATCAGCCGCGATTTGGTGGATAGTCAATCCAAAATGCTGTTGAAAGTTTTGGAAGATTTTGGTGTTTACGGAACTTCACTCGGCGCTAAAGTTGGTCCAGTTGTAACTTTGCATGAATTTGAACCAGCTGCCGGAACCAAAGCTTCGCGCGTGATTGGTTTAGCTGACGATATCGCGCGTTCAATGAGCGCCGTTTCTGCGCGTATTGCGGTTGTGCCGGGGAAAACTTCAATTGGGATTGAATTGCCAAATCCAAAACGCGAAATGATTTTCTTCCGCGAATTAATTGAAAGTAAAGATTACAAATTCACCCAAAATTTCCTGCCCATAATTTTAGGAAAAGATATTGGCGGCGAAACCATGATTGCCGATTTAGCCAAAATGCCGCATTTATTGATTGCCGGAACTACAGGTTCAGGAAAATCGGTTGGTTTAAACGTGATGATTTTGTCACTACTTTACAAGCTGCGCCCCGATGAATGTAAATTTATCATGATCGATCCCAAAATGTTGGAGCTTTCAATTTATGATGGCATTCCACATTTGCTTTCTCCAGTTGTAACTGAACCAGGAAAAGCTGTGATTGCGCTAAAATGGGTGGTTGCGGAAATGGAAGAGCGTTATCGTTTAATGTCGAGTTTTGCT
The DNA here is from genome assembly GCA_903937405.1 of uncultured Alphaproteobacteria bacterium. GTDB lineage: Bacteria > Pseudomonadota > Alphaproteobacteria > Rickettsiales > UBA1997 > UBA2645. Next base: position 14,549 of record CAIZZE010000026.1, read on the forward strand.
GTCAGAAATATCGCTGGATATAATGAGAAAGCCGAAAAAGCGATTTTGTCCAATGAAAAATTATCGCGCAAAGTGCAAACTGGTTATGATCCTGCAACGGGACAACCGATTATCGAAGAGATTGAATTTGATCCCAAAAAACTTCCATTCATCGTGGTAATTGTTGATGAAATGGCCGATTTAATGTTGGTGGCAGGAAAAGAAATTGAAAATTCAGTGCAGCGTTTGGCTCAAATGGCGCGTGCCGCGGGAATTCACTTAATTATGGCGACACAACGTCCTTCAGTTGACGTAATCACTGGCGTTATTAAAGCTAACTTTCCAACTAGAATTTCTTTTCAGGTTACATCAAGAATTGATAGTCGCACCATTCTTGGAGTTCAAGGGGCAGAACAACTTTTAGGTCAGGGTGACATGATTTACATGTCGGGCGGCAGCAAAATGATTCGCGTTCATGGTCCATTTTGTTCCGACACTGAAATTGAGAATATTGTGAATTATATCAAAGGTCAGGATCTGTCAGAATTTGTTGACAGTGATAAAATTTCTTTCGAAGTGCTAATTCCAATGTCGTCATCAGGTAATGATGATTATGAAAGTGGCGGCAATAGCGACGGCGATTTATACAGCAAAGCCGTGATGATTGTGCGTCGCGATAAAAAAGCTTCGATTAGTTACGTTCAACGCCAGCTAAGAATTGGCTACAACCGCGCCGCAACCTTGATTGAAAAAATGGAAGAATTGGGAGTTATAACGCCGCCTAATATTTCAGGTAAGCGCGAGGTTATTGAAGACTGATTTATTTAGGATTTAAGGGAATTTAAGATTTAAGGGAATTTAAGATTTAGGATTTAAGAGAATTTAAGATTTAAATTTTTTTCAATATGTCATCCCAAACTTTCATAGTCACCCTGAGCTTGTCGAAGGGTGATTCTGGTTTCGGGCTTGAATCACCCTTCGACAAGCTCAGGGTGACTATGAAAGTTTGGGATGACTATGATAAGTTCGCAGTGACATCGAGTTTTTTTAACATGAAATTGATTTTATAATATTTTTGCTCACCAACAAATATGTTTGTCTATGTTATTCAATGTTTTGATCAAAGCTATTATGTTGGCGTTACTAACAACATAGAAAGAAGAATTTCAGAACATAATTTAGGATTTGATATTAGAAGTTACACCTACAAAAGAAGACCCGTAACCCTAAAATTCTCCGAACAATTTGACGATCCTCTGCAAGCCATAGAACTTGAAAAAAGATTGAAAGGCTGGAATAGAAAAAAGAAAGAAGCTTTATTTAAAAGAAATTGGGAGGAAATTAAAATTCTGGCAAAAAGCTATTCATCAAAAAAACATAAATCACCCTAAACTTTATTTACAATGTCATGCTGAGCTTGTCGAAGCATGATTCGAGGGACGGGCTTGAATCAACCATCACACAAGCTAAGACTGACCTTGAAGTTAGTGCATTCAAAAACAATAATATTAAAAACAACAAACAAAATTATGGAAAAAGTCCCTTCACTATCTCTTCTATCTTTAATTTCCCAAGCCGACATAATCGTCCAAATCGTCATGCTTATTCTTGTCATCGCCTCAATGTGGTCATGGACAATTATTTTTGACAAAATCATAAAATATCACATTTTAAAAAACCGCAGCGATAAATTTGAAGAAGTTTTTGAAGGCTCAATGATGCTCGAAGATATTTACACCGCTGCCAAAACCAACGACAATCATCCATTATCCAGAATCTTCATCGCTTGCATGAAAGAATGGAAAAGCAGCAACATCAAACAAATCATCAATGATGCTCCTGAAAAAAAATCTTCACTTAAAGAGCGTTTAATGAGTGCGATGCAAGTTGCTTCAAACCAATCAATGCAGAAGTTAGAATCCGGTTTAAGCTTTTTGGCAATTGTTGGATCAGCCGCACCATTCGTTGGATTATTCGGAACTGTTTGGGGAATTATGAGCAGTTTTCAAGGCATCGCCATTTCCAAAAACACCAGCTTGGCTGTAGTTGCACCGGGAATTGCCGAAGCATTGCTTGCCACCGCAGTTGGCTTGTTTGCTGCGATTCCGGCAGTTTTTTTCTATAATATTTTCAGCACAAAAATAAATCAATTCACCGAAAGAACTCATAATTTTTCGATGCAGCTTTTAAACATCTTATCTCGCGAGCTAGATCGTTAAATAAAAATTGCTTGCATCACATAATAAAGGTTTTCAAGATAACCAATTCTAACCTTATTGTTTCGCTTTCTCTAACTAACTATAATTAACTATGTCTCGTCCAACAAATCCTGCAAATCCTGATAAAAAGGTTGCTGCAAATTCAAAAGAATTAAGACGATTGTTCATTGATACGAATTTGGAAATTACTCCACAAAGATTGAAATATGTAGAACAAAAAGATAAATCGGATACATTAAATGATAAAGTACAAAGTCAGTTAGAAATAGAGATTGGTTTGGGAGCTAAAATAGCTAAAGATAAAAAAGAATTAGAAAGAACAAGGCGCGAAATTTTAAAACAAGAGCGAGTTCTAAGAGGTCATAAAGGTGTTGAGGCTTATGCAGAAACAAAAAGAAAAGAATATTTAACCCAGTTACTTATTTCAGACGCATCGTTGGTAGTTTCGGAAGAAGAAAATAGAGTTGCTGCCTACGATGATAGATTGAATCTTTACAAGATTGAATCTAAGATCGAACTTCATGTAGATTATGGAGGACATGGAATAATAGAAGCTCAAAAAGTTGCTGCTTATGTTTTACAACTAAAAGAATTAGCAACTTCTTTGGAACTTAAACCGATAGTTGGCCCCAAGAAAGCTGCTTTAGTAACTTATTTAAAAACTTTGAACCTAACTGAAGCTGCAAATAGTATTGATACTAGCGGTTATATAACCGATCCAGATCAAAGGAATGCTGTATCTAAGGCATTAAATGAATTACAAGATCGAGTAACAAATGCCAACAAACCGTTAATTTCTAAGGTAAATCCATTGTCAAAAAATGATAATCTTATATTAAGAGCGATTTTGCTGGATGAGATAGATAAACTTATAGGTACTGAAAAGGCAGCTTTAGCGAAAAGAGATGAAATTTTAGCTAGATCTTCAGGATTAACATTCTCTTTTGCTAAAACAATAGTTGCTGCTGTAAATGATAAGAAAGAAGATCGTGCAGAAGAGGCAAAAAAACATCGTGATCAGGCTATCACTGATCTAAACGAAGCAGTTCCAGATTTGTTCAATAAATTGCTAGCAAGAGCTAATACTGCTACAGAAGTAGTATCGGTAATAGATGCAAAAATAAACCAAGTACTTGAAATATTGCATGATGTAAAAGCTCATGAAAACATTACTGATACCAATAAAAATACAGAAGCTAAATATATCCTTGAGACTCTTTTTACAGAGAGTACTGGTGGAGTTATAAATTATACAGATGCAGAAAATCTTTTAGAAACTAAACTTAAAACAATAATCAAAATACGTAATAACCTATTAGCTGGAGTTGCAATTAATGATGCTGAAAAAGTTGAAGCCAAACGTATTTTACCTACATTAGCCGCAGAAATAGAATCCAATGGAACAATTCCAGCTTTATTAAATGCCTTAAATGGTAGTGATTATAAAATTGCTTCTCTTGCTAAAGAATACGATTCTATAAGAGTAGACGCCAATGTTAAAAAGACTGCAGCAGAAGGTGATATAGTTATTGAAAATGCAAAAAGAACTAGAGAGAAAAATATTGGAAACCCTCCAGAATTAATAGATACAATAGAAGATGCTATTGCAGCACAAAAATTTGAATTGGGTGGAATTGAAGCAAAAAGACAATATTTAAGAGATTTGAAGAATGAAGTTAGGTCAGAAAGGTCTAAGCAGATAAATGTTCAAATAACAAAATTAAATATTGAATATAATAGTTTCAAAAAAGAACAAGATATATCGAAGTCTGAAGAAACCGAGCTTGATAGTAAAATAATTTATCAAGAAAAAATATTACAAACAAAAAGACTCGACAAAAACTCGATAACTAGTGCTGAAGCATCAGGATTAACGAGAGATGTTGCGCTACAATTGCGTGAAAAAGCAATAAAGGCGCAACGTACTGCATTAGGTGAAGTTGCTGTAAAAGAGTTGGCCGAAAAATGGGGATCTGAGTCTCTCGCAATAGCTCAAGGAAGAGAAAATGCTATAAATGCTTTGAATACAGCTGCCGCAACTGCTGCTAATGAAAGAGATAATGTAGCATTAGGCGCACTTGTAACAGATAAGGTTGCGGCTACTGCTCAACTTGAAATCGCCCGAAATGCTGCTAATGAAAGAGATAATGTAGCATTAGGCGCACTTGTAACAGATAAGGTTGCGGCTACTGCTCAACTTGAAATCGTCCGAAATGCTGCTAATGAAAGATATGCGGCTAATGCTCAACTTGAAATCGCCCGAAATGCTGCTAATGAAAGAGATAATGTAGCATTAGGCGAACTTGTAACAGATAGGGTTGCGGCTACTGCTCAACTTGAAATTGCTAGAGATATTTTACTTAATAACGCTTTTAATAACATAAGTCGGAACTTAACTATTGATAAAAAAATAGAGGCACTTAACTATTTTCGAGTAGATGAAAATAGTCCTCAACTATATGCTATGTTAAGGGAAGGAGAAATAATTCCTTATTGCGATGTTAGTGCAGCTATTGCGCAAATAAGATTACTTAACGAGGCAATGAATGATCGTACTTTAAATGATGCTACTGATCGTGATAATGCACTTGCTCAGCACACTGCTTATAAAGCGGCAATGAATGATCGTGCTTTAAATGGTGCTGATAATGCACTTGCTCAGGACGCTGCTTATCAAGCGGCAATAAGCGATGCTGCTTTAAATGGTGCTATTAATCTTGATAATGCACTTGCTCAGCACACTGCTTATAAAGAGGCAATAAGCAATGCTGTTTTACATGGTGCTCATGATGTTAATGCTGCACTTGATCAGCAAAGACTTTATGTAGCAGCTCAGGTTGCCAGAGATGATTTAGCTCAAGTAGACAAGCTTGAGGAAATAGCGGATAAATTTTTTATATCTGATGGTTATGCTGGGGTTGAAGAATTTTGGAATAGACAAAATGATGCTACTAAAAAGAATAGTGCGAAAGCCTCAAAAGACGCTGCGGAATTAGAAGTAAAGAGTAACTTAGATTCCATAAAAACCATAACAGAAGAAAAAGAACTCCTTAAAACTAATCTTTCTAAATTAGAAAAGGAAATAGCTGCGGCCAAAAAAGATGCCAATAATAAGATTAATTTTGATTCTGATAGGATAGCAGCAACTTCAAAATTGAAAGGTTTACAGTATTATAAATCCGACATTGAAACTTCAATTGCCGAGGTAACTAAAAAGATTGATGATTTAAAATCTGCTTTGACATTGAATTTTATGAAGGTTGGCGGTCAAAATTTGATTGCTCAGAACGCTGATACAGATATTCAAAATGCGGCACTTGAGGCTCGCAATCAAGCAATATTAGAAGAAGCTGAATATAAGAAATTTCTAGAGCTAGAGAGAGCTTCTCAAGAAAATGAGTTGAATATAGAAAAACAATTATCTTTGTATGATATAGATTACTCAATCACAGATGAAGGCAAAAAACTAGAGATTACTAAAACTGACGAAAGTACTGGTGTAGCATCTACTTTCTCACTCGATTCTCTTGTAGGCGAGGATAAAAAATGGGTTCAATTAGCATCTGAGGTAGTCAAGAGTTTACTCTCCTTAAATAACGATTCTAATCGAGAAATGGATTTAGTTCCAGAATTAAGGTCTTCTAAACAAATTCAAGCTAGACCAAATTCTGATGGAGCAGAAATCTTTGTTGTTTTTGATGATCCGGCACAAGCTTCTGCTTTCTGTTACAAAATGAATAAGTTTACTAAAGGAACAAAACCAATAATAGATCCGGAAGCTTTTTTTGTTACTGGTTTTGATAGCTATGGTAAGTCAGAAAATGAATTACAGCAAGCGAGTAAAGTTCTATGGGAGAAAAAGAAAATAGGAAGAACACTTCCTATAATTAATAAGAGATTTAAAATTCCTGAGTTTGAGGATGAAAGTAAACCCGATCTTAATGGTAAATATGTAGTATCTATAAGCGTCGGAAGAGAGCGTAATACTTCAATTACCTTTGTTGATGATATTCTAAATAGTGAAAGGGCGAAAACTTTACAAGATAGAGTGAAAAATGCCAATAGGGCTGAAAGAGTTATAGAGAAAAAAGACGAAATAGTAAAAACTGCATTATCTGCCGCTGCAAATCTAACGATTGTTGGACCTGTTCTTGTTGGTGCTTTGGCTTCAGGATTACGTTGGATTACAGAGCCCGCTGCAAAACTCGGATTGCCTGGATCGGGCATTTTATCTGCTATAAACCAGTCGATGTATGATTTTGCCGCCGCTACAACAAAACGTGGAAGTCTATTAGGACTTGTTGTTCCTAATACGATGGAACAACTTAGTAATAAGTTTGCAAAAGCTTCTGACAATTTACAAAAGATCCAGGAAGAAAATATTGCTAAAGGTTTATTTCATTGGGATTCAAAAAAGCCTCTTAAATCAATTTTTAGACCATTCGAAAATGCTACTATGACAGTTGCTCGTATTGGCTTTGGTATACCTGCTGTAATTTCAAAAGGAATTAGTTTTGTGGCACATGGAGCTGGAGATCTTATTATTATTTTATCTAAGTATTGCAGTAAAACTGCAGCTGCGCAATGGGATCAAGGTAGCCAGAATACTTTATCTTGTGTTGCACTATTTGTTGCTTCAGGAGTGCTAGCGGTAGTTGGTCTTTCTTCCCGTGCTGTAGGAGTAATAACTGGTGGAGTAGGGGAAACTTTCTCCAGGCCTCTTAAAGCTTTTAATCCAGAAGGCAGTGCCGCCTCAAACAGAAGTAAACTTGGTTTAGGATTTGGAGCAGCAATTCGTAATATGGATAGAGCTTTATATGGCATGAGAAATTATCTATTTACCTCTAAAGCTGAAACAAGTCTGCATTTAAGTGCAGCTGGGAAAATGGATTCTGCGGGAATCAAACAAAAAGCTGACCCTGCTCAAATGAAAGAAAAATCTAATTTTAATCAAGTTATACAAGATATTGCTCTCGATATTAAGAATCCAAAGTTTAACCAATCTTCTGGAATCGAAGGTGATAATAAAAAATATATAAAAGTAGCACAAGTCTCGTATAATAATAACGATTATAAAGTATTGCTAGGTGTTGAAGGTAATGTTATTATAACTGAGTCTGGTATTTCTAAGTCAGGAATACCTGTATCATTAAATGGAAAGTTACCTGGTTTCTTTACTGAGGTGTTAAATGTTGTAGCAGAAACAAGAGAGTCTGAAGAGAAAGCTAGTACTAGTTACTTAATGGGATCTACAACAGCAATTACAATGAGAGAATTTGGTGAAAAATTCGGAGGAATTTCTTCATCAAGTTCTGGTGTCGGAACTTCTGTGTCGATTAATGAAGGTAAGGTTTTGAGGGGTTATTTATCAACATTAACGAAGAAAACATATATTATTAATAATTTACAAAACGTCGCTGGTTATTCTGTTAAGGTTGATGAGAATGATCATATTCACATTGGAAAAATTGGGGAAGAGTTAAAAGAAATAGAAGAAGGTAAAGCTGCTACCAATCTTGCTTTGTTTAAAGTGGTTTCAGAATTATCAAAATTATCAAAATTATCTGAAAGCGAACCTTCATTTAAGCCAGCAACCTCTAAGCCAGCAACCTCTAAGCCAGCAACCTCTATTTATAATATTACAGTAGTTGAACCTGTTGCAAGTGGAAAAATTTTAGCAAAAGGAAAGGCAGGTGGTAGCCGTGCAGTATCCCCAAGGGTGGGGACATTGTAAATGGAGAATTTTCAGCAAAAGGCGAGGGAGTTAATAGTCGTAAACTACGAAGAAGATAAAACAAACTATCATAAATAAAACCGGCAAACACCACAAAAAAAACCGGCCGGTTTTTTGATTAGCGCTGGTTAGAATATCTTCACCGAATTCTTTTACTAATTCGGTTTTAATTTCCTCATTGGTTAATCCGCTAGAAATTTTCTGGCGGATTAACTTTCTCATTTCGTAAGAAAATTCCGTATTTGAATTCTCAATAACTTGCCCGCCGCAGATTAAGCAGCGCACTTCTAAGAAAAGCTGCATGGCGCGTTGTTCTTGGGCTTCATCTGGGAGCCTTGCTTCTGGGGAAAGTGCAAAAGCGGAGAGGGAGAAAAGGATGAAAGTTAGGGTGAGAGTCAAGGTTGAGATATTGGAAAGCTTCGTGAAGATTTTCATTTTGGAATTATTGTTTGGTATATTATCAAATTTATTGATAAATTCACGCTAGATCCTGAAACAAGTTCAGGATGACGATGTAGGGAAGTTTGAGGATTAAATTAAGGTTTTCTCCGTCATCCTGAACTTGTTTCAGGATCTATTCATATTTAGGCATAATTAAAAAAATGGGGTGCTTTTTTTAATTATGCCCATATTCAAAACGAGTTTAATAAAAATATTTTACCCAAAAAACCCTTCATCAATCACCCCATCAAAAATCTTCTCATAACCACCAGTCATAATAACCGCGCTGCCATCGCCATTCCATTCAATATGTAAATCTCCACCTTTAAAGCGAATCGTAACTTTATTATTTTTAACCAAGCCTTTTCTAATCGCTAAAATCGCAACTGCGCAGGCTCCCGAGCCGCAGGCTAAAGTTTCGCCAGCGCCGCGTTCCCAAACTCTGACTTCGATTAAATTGTCAGATATTATTTGCGCAAATTCGACATTGGTTTTTTTAGAAAAAATAGAATTGGTTTCAACTTTTGGTCCAACATCAAAAAATTTTTCATCAGAAAGTGGATTTGCAATAAAAGTCACAGCGTGAGGATTTCCAACATTGGTGCAGGCAAATTCAAAATCAAAAAGAGAAATTTTTTGAGAATTTGTTTTTTGTAAAAGAGGAATTTTCTGCCAATCGAAATTAGGAATTCCCATATTAACTGAAATTAAGCCATTATTTAACCCGTGGGCTTCGCGCCAGCATTTTAAAATTCCGGCGGCAGTTTTAATTTTAATTGCATCGGAAGCTAAATCTGCCATCAAAATTGCAGCAACGCATCTGGTGGCGTTTCCGCAAGCTTGGGAAAGCGATCCATCGGAATTATAAATTTCCATCAGGCAATCAGCATCCAAGGCATTTCTAATCACAATTAATTGGTCGCAGCCAATATTTTTGCGATTAGAAATTTTAACAATTTGCGCCGCGCTTAAATTAATTGTAGTTTTGCGGGCATCAAAAATGGCGAAGTCGTTGCCGGCTCCGCTCATTTTGACAAACCTAACTATGTGGTTTTGCTCTGCTGACATATGTAAAATCTTCAGTTCTGACAATAATTTCTTCACCAGTTGAAATGAATGGTGGAACCAATACGCGAACACCATTTTGTAAAATTGCTGGTTTATATGAAGCAGAAGCAGTTTGGCCTTTAACTACTGCGTCAGCTTGCTCAACAATTCCCAAAACTTGTTCAGGAAGGGCAATTGAAATTGGTTTATCGTTACAATATTCAACGCGGATATTCATGCCTTCTTGCAAAAATGGCAAAGGTTCACCAACTAAATCTTTAGGAAATTGCACGGTTTCAAAATTTTCCATATCCATCGCAACTAGTTCATTTTGATCGAAATATTGGAATTGGTAATTTTTTTGTTCAACGAAAGCAACATCAACATCTTCGCTAGAATTGTAGCGAGTGTTGGTTTTGTTGCCCGTAACGATATTTTTCATTTCAATTTGAATATATGCGCCGCCTTTACCGGGTTTTACGTGATCACGTTTAAGAACGGTCCAAAGTTGATTTTGAAATTCGATTACATTGCCCACGCGAAGTGAGTTTGCGTTTGTTTTCATAGTTTTTGATAGTTTTTTAAGTAAGTTATTTGGAGTTTTTGTTGAATCAAGAAACCGAACTCGATGTCATGCTGAGCCTGTCGAAGCATGATTCAAGCCCGTTTGTCCGAATCATGCTTCGACAGGCTCAGCATGACATCGAAAGTTCGATATCTTCTCCCCTAATTCAAATTTTTCACAATTTCTTCCACCACCTTCTTTGCATCACCAAAAATCATCATGGTGTTGTCGTTAAAGAATAGTTCATTTTCAACGCCCGCATAGCCTGAAGCCATTGAGCGTTTAACGAAGAAAACAGTTTTGGCATGTGCCACATCTAAAATTGGCATGCCGTAAATTGGGCTGGTTTTGTCGGTTTTGGCAGCTGGATTTGTAACGTCGTTTGCGCCAATTACAAAAGCTACATCGGTTGATTTGAATTCGCCGTTAATATCTTCAAGTTCGAAAACTTTTTCATAATCAATATTAGCTTCAGCAAGCAAAACATTCATATGACCTGGCATTCTGCCAGCAACGGGGTGAATGGCAAATTTTACTTCAACACCGGCGGCTTCAAGCATTTTAGTCATTTCTGCAACGGCATGTTGCGCTCCGGCAACCGCCATTCCGTAGCCGGGAACGATTATAACTTTGGAAGAGCTTTTCATTAAATAAGCTGCATCTTCTGGACTTCCTTGTTTAACTGGTTTTTGTTCTTTTGCATCAACGGCGGCGCTTCGTACGACTTCAGAAAATCCACTAAAAATGACATTGATAATTGAGCGGTTCATCGCTTTGCACATGATATAACTTAGAATGGCGCCACTTGCTCCGACTAAAGCTCCTGTAATTATTAGAAGGGGATTATTTAAGGTAAATCCAATGCCACTTGCCGCCCAACCGGAATAAGAATTTAACATTGAAACTACAACTGGCATATCAGCGCCGCCAACTGGTGCGATTAGCATGAAGCCGATGAAGAAAGAGAGTAGGGTAAGAATAATGAAAAGGAATTTTGAGCCGCCGAAAATTATGAAACTCAATAAAACAGCGGCAGAAATTATGGCGATATATTTAGAAGTTTCTTTCGGGTTTTTAAATAAAGTGAATTTTGATTTCATGCTGCCATTGAGTTTTAAGAAGGCAACGATTGAGCCGGTGAAAGTAATTGCGCCAATTACAACGCCAAGTCCCATTTCAATAAGGCTGGAAAATTTAACGTGATTATCTTCAACAATGTTAAATGAATTTGGCAGCCATAAAGCGCTAGCAGCGATTAAAACTGCGGCTAATCCAACTAGAGAATGAAAGCCAGCAACTAATTGCGGCATTGCCGTCATTTTAACTTTACGGGCGATGAAATAACCAATGCCGCCGCCAATTGCGATGGCGATGATTATTATGATGTGATTATGAACTTGCGGTAAAAATAAAGTGGTGAGAATCGCCAGCGCCATTCCCGCCATGCCGAAATAATTTCCGGTGCGTGAAGTTTTTGGCGAAGATAGGCCGTAAAGAGAAAGAATAAAAAGAACCGCTGAAATCAAGTAAGAAAAGGCTGTTAGAGATGACATGATTAATTTATTTTATTTTTATCATAAATTTCGATGTCACCCTGAGCCTGTCGAAGGGTGATTCAGGTCTGAAACTTGAATCA
>CAIZZE010000027.1 GCA_903937405.1 uncultured Alphaproteobacteria bacterium
CGTCGAGATGCTAGCTCGATCTTATAAACATCGAGCTAGCATCTCAACGATGGCCTAACGGCCTTTGCTCGATGACCTAAAGATTTTTTATAAATATTTAATTGGATCTAAAGTTCTAGCTGCTTTAAATCCATCAAGACGCAGCTTACAAGAATCACAATGCCCGCAAGCATAAGTCTCGTCATCTTTAGTTATCGGATCATAGCAAGAATGTGTTTTAGAGTAATCAACTCCCAAACTAATCCCTTTCTCAATAATTTCTTTTTTACTCATCATCATTAAAGGCGCTTGAATCTTAAAGCGTCCTTGATTTTCAACGCCGGCAGCGGTTGCTAAATCTGCCAACTTCTCAAATGTTGCGATAAATTCCGGTCGGCAATCAGGATAACCGCTATAATCTACAGCATTCACGCCGATAAAAATATCAAACGCGCCCACAGTTTCTGCATAGGCGAGGGCGTAAGATAAAAATATTGTATTACGCGCAGGAACATAAGTTATTGGAATTACATTATGTGCTGAGATTTCCTGATCTTTTGGTACCTCAATTTCATCAGTTAAAGCTGAATGACCAAAAATCCGCAAATCAATCTTGGCGATTTTATGTTCTTTGGCACCAAATTCTTTGGCGATTTTGTTCGCAGACTCTAATTCAATTTTATGTCTTTGGCCGTAAGCAAAACTTAAAGCATAAGTTTCAAATCCGGCATTTTTGGCAATTGCTAAAACGGTTGTAGAGTCAAGTCCGCCACTAAGAAGGACGATGGCTTTTTTCATGAAAATTTTGTGTAATAAATTGACTAACGAATTTATGAACTTTATTTTCTCTCCCGCTTTGCAAGCAAGTAGAATTCTTGTGTTGCTGTTATTTTTGGGGGTGGTTAGCTCAGTTGGTTAGAGTGCTACGTTGACATCGTAGAGGTCGGAAGTTCGAGTCTTCTACCACCCACCAGGCTTCGCTGAAGCTAAGCCTAGCAGGCCAGGGTTTTTGGTTTTTTTAATCTACTTGTGAATTTTTCTTACCAAAGATTTTTGATTCATCAGCTTTGGTTTATATCGTTAATAATTTAACAAAATTTTATAATGTCGAAATCAGTTGATCAACATCAAATTGTTCAAAATCCACTTCATGATGATATTAATCTTTCTGAGGTTGGTAACGTTACGGATAATACGATTAGAAATGCCGTAGAAATTAGTGACGCAATGCAGTTTAGTTCAAAAAATGCAGCAAATGCTTTTACGGCTATCAGTGTAATTTTACAGGGTGCGGGAACTAATGAAGAAAAAAGGAAGCTGATCGCGGTAGAGCAAAGTAAAGTTGAAAATGACACCACATTGCAAGTGTTTGCTAATATGGCGATAGGCATGCTTGGATCTTCAAAAGAAGGAGTTGTAGATGAAAAAGAAGCGCCGGGAATTGAGAAATTAAGTAAAGCATTCGCTTTTTTAGGTCATCAAATCAATGATGAAGATAATCTCGAGAAGGATAAACGTATTACAGATATGGCTGGAGCTTATGCCAGTTTAATGAGTGATAAAGAAATTGATGAAGATACTAAAAAATCTATCGAAACTGCTTTCAAGCAAACTCCCGATATTGCCAAAATTGCCCAGATACAAGAAGGGGTAGAAAATAAAGACCAACAAGAATTAGAAGAGGTAAAAAAAACTATCCCTGCCGAGGATTTAAAAGACTCTTCTACTTATGATGATAAGAATTGGGAAGATTTTAAAAGTAAGGCTATTTATGGCGCTAAGGGCGCGATTGCTATCGGATTGCTCTTTGCTCCCGGAGGAATTTTTTTAGCGCCGCTATTTCTTTATGCTACTAAAGATTTCGGTCGTAATCCTGATGACATAGAGAAGGAGCAGAAGGATGCAGAGGCAGCGGAATTGGAATCAGGAAAAGCTTTAGAATTTTTGAATGCCTTCAAAAAATATTTGCCAGATCCAAAAGAGGTAAAACCAAATGAAGTTGATGAGCAAGAGGTAGATTTAGAAGTAGATTACAACCTTAACCAACCTCAGCCAATACAGAGAAAACCAGGTGATAATAAGATAACAACTATTGGAGAGAAAGCTGAAGAATTTGTTAAAAAAGAAAAAGACTCTTTAACAAGAACTCAAGAAACTCTGAAAGCAAATGAAGAAGGTTTGAAGAGAGTTGAAGAAGTAGAAGTGCAAAACACCGTAAGAGTTGATGAAACTACTAAGGCAGCTCTTGCCAGTATTATTGTAGACTTGGGCGGAACAAAAATGGAAGACAACCATAAAGGTGAAACTACTAGTCACGGAGTAACTGCGTCACAAGTTGGTAGCGCAGTTGCAAGAAGCACTTAATGTTCGTCCAATTTCAACGCCGCTAAAAATGCGCTTTGTGGAATTTCTACATTTCCAATTTCGCGCATTTTCTTCTTACCTTTTTTCTGCTTATCTAAAAGTTTTCTCTTTCTAGAAATATCGCCGCCGTAGCATTTAGCTGTCACGTCTTTACGCATCGCCGTCACAGTTTCACGCGCAATAATTTTCCCGCCAATCGCCGCTTGAATTGCGATATTAAACATTTGTTTTGGAATAAGTTCTTTCAACTTGGCGCAAATCGCGCGTCCACGGCTTTCGGAACGAGTTTTGTGAGTAATAAATGACAATGCGTCAACCGGTTCGGAATTAACCATAATTGTTAATTTTACTAAATTGCTTTCTTCGTAACCATCCATTTGCCAATCAAAGCTGGCGTAACCGCGCGAGCAAGATTTTAAGCGGTCGTAAAAATCATAAACAATTTCATTGAGCGGAAGTCGATAAACCAACATGGCGCGATCTCCGACATAACTTAACTCTTTTTGAATGCCGCGTTTTTGGGTGCATAATTCTAAAACCGAACCCAAATATTGATCGGGAGTCATGATTGTAGCCTTAATCCACGGCTCTTCCATAAATTCAATTTTAGTTGGATCGGGCATTTCGGCAGGAGAGTGCACGTGAATTGTTGAGCCATCGCGCAGACGAATATTGTAAATTACTGAAGGCGCAGTTGTGATTAAATCTAAATCAAATTCGCGCTCCAATCTTTCTTGGATAATTTCTAAATGTAAAAGTCCTAAGAAGCCGCAGCGAAAGCCAAATCCCAAGGCGTTTGAGGTTTCAGCTTCATATTCAAAACTGGCATCATTCAAATGTAATTTTCCCAAAGCATCGCGGAATTTTTCAAAATCAGAAGCATCAATTGGATAAATACCGCAAAAAACCACAGGTTGATTTTGTTTAAAACCGGGAAGCAAAGTGGCATTTTCATTGCTTGAAAGCACGATTGTATCACCAACTTTACAATCAGAAACTTGTTTGATTTGAGCGTTGATAAATCCAACTTCGCCGGCTTTTAAATCATCACAGAAATGTTTTTTTGGAGTGAAAAATCCGACAGAATCAACTTGATAAGTGGCATTTGCCGCGATCATTTTTATTTTTTGACCTTTCTTAATCGAACCATCAATAACCCGCACCAATATTATCACGCCAAGATATGGATCATACCAACTATCAATCAAAAGTGCTTTGAAATCGCCTTCGGGATTTCCTTTCGGAGCTGGTAATTTTTTTACCACTGCTTCCAAAGTTTCGTGAATTCCAACTCCAGTTTTTGCGGAAACTAAAATTGCTTCGGAAGTGTCAATTCCAATTACTTCTTCAATTTGTTTTTTAACGCTTTCGGGATCAGAAGCCGGCAAATCAATTTTGTTTAACACTGGCACGATTTCATGATTATTATCCATCGCCTGATAAACATTGGCCAGCGTTTGTGCTTCAACACCTTGCGTTGAATCAACTACCAAAATTGAACCTTCGCAAGCCGCCAAACAGCGACTCACTTCATAAGCGAAATCGACGTGGCCGGGAGTGTCCATCAAATTTAACATGTAAGTTTTGCCATCATCGGCCTTGTAAGAAAGGCGCACGGTTTGGGCTTTAATCGTGATGCCGCGTTCTTTTTCAATATCCATTGAATCGAGAATTTGTGCCGTCATATCGCGATCAGCAATCGCGCCGCATTCTTGAATTAAGCGGTCAGAAAGTGTTGATTTTCCGTGGTCGATATGTGCAACAATTGAAAAGTTGCGAATGTGTGAAAGAGAGGACATTTAGATTAGATTTTGATTATGCGTAGGTATTGAAAATCCCATGGACCCCGTCGTGAAGACGGGGTGACAAGTTGGAGTATACCCACACCCAACCCATCATAAAGACGGGATTACATGTGTGGAGAAAATACCTCCAACTTGTCACCCCGTCTTCACGACGGGGTCCATGGGATTTTCAACCAATTAAAATAGTAAAATTAAGAATTTTAAAATTAAGAGTTTAGATTTAGCTTAAACCCAAACTAATTCCTATTCTTAATTTTAAAATTCTTAAATTCACAAAATGTCGGATCATAAACTTCAACCTGTTCGTGGCACTAAAGATCTATTTGGCGATGAGATCAAAATTTTTAATCACATCATTGCAACCGCAAGAAAGAAAAGTGAATTTTTTGGTTTTGAAGAATTACAAACTCCGATTTTTGAATTTAGTGAAGTCTTTGAACGTAACTTAGGAGAGGCTTCCGACATTGTTGCCAAAGAAGTTTATAAATTTTTGGATCGCTCCGATAATTTTTTAACATTGCGTCCTGAATTCACGGCTGGCGTGGTTCGCGCTTTAGTTTCAAATGGTGAATTACAGCAAGTTTTGCCGCGCAAGTTTTTTTCTTTTGGCCCAATTTTTAGATATGATCGCCCGCAAAAAGGTCGTCAGCGTCAGTTTCATCAAATTAATTTTGAAGTTTTTGGTGAAGAAAATTATTTTTGCGACGTTGAATCAATCATGCTTGCCAGCACGATTTTAAAGGATTTGGGAGTTTTAGATAAAACAACTCTCGAAATAAATTCTCTTGGTTGCACTAAAACTAAAGCCAATTATGAAGTGGCTTTGAGCGAATATTTTACCAAATTTAAAAATGATTTGTCGCGCGATTCGCAACATCGTTTAGAAAAAAATCCGCTGCGGATTCTTGATTCTAAAGACTTGCAAGACATTGAGATTTTGCAAGATGCGCCAGAAATTTCAGGATTTTTTTCTGATGAAGCAAAATTTCGTTTTGATGCAATTTTAAATTTATTAACAAAATTCGGCGTGAAACATCTTGTCAATCAACGTTTGGTGCGTGGGTTGGATTATTACACTTCAACCGTTTTTGAATTTGTAATGTCGCATGAAGGTTCGCAAAACACGGTTTTAGCTGGTGGTCGTTATGATAATTTAGTTGAAAAAATGAGTGGCAAAAAAGTGCCAGCAATTGGCTTTGCTGCTGGAATTGAGCGCTTGATGTTATTGGCAAAACTTGAAGTAGAAAAAGTGCGTCCGGTGGCAATTAATTATATTTCTGAAAATGAAAAAACTTGTGCTTTTGAAATTGCTCAAAAGCTTCGCAACGCTGGTTTTGTAACTGAATTTATTTATGATGGAAATTTCAAAAAACAGATGAAACGCGCTTCACAAAATAATTCACGCTTTGTTGTAATTATTGGAGAAAGCGAAATGAAAAATGGTGAAGTTTCGGTGAAAGATTTTGACAACTCCAAAGAACAAAAAGTAAAACAGGAATTATTGGTACATTATCTTGAAGGTAAATTGTAACTACTTTTGTCAAGTTCTAATTTGGTTATACATGAATATAAAAATTATAGGTAAAAACAAAATCTCCGCCTTCACCCTAATCGAACTCTCCGCCGTCATCGCAATCATCGGAATCCTAATCGCGGGCGTTATGGGAGCTACAGGTTTAGTCAAAAAATCCAAAATCGCTGCTGCTCAAAGTTTAACCAAAGCTTCTCCCATTGTGCAG
>CAIZZE010000028.1 GCA_903937405.1 uncultured Alphaproteobacteria bacterium
AGCCAAAAAACTCAGAAAAGACCTAACTCCAGCCGAAAAAAAATTATGGTTTGGATATTTACGAGGTAATATTTTAGCAAAATTTTTACGCCAAAAACCTATTGGAAATTATATCGTAGATTTTTACTGCGCGGAGAAAAAGTTAGTGATTGAGGTTGATGGGGATAGTCATTTTTTAAGCGAAGAAGCTGTGTTGAGGGATTGCGAAAGGGAGAGGGTTTTGAAAGAAAAATATCATTTAAAAATTCTTAGATTTTTAAATTGTGAGGTGATGAAAAATTTTGAAGGGGTTTGTGAGGAGATTGAGAGGAATTTGAAGTGAGAGGAGGTGGAATTAAATCACCCGGCGCTTTCAGAGCCACCCTCTTTCAAAGAGGGCTTTTGCAATGCGCTCGGATTAAAGCCTCCTTTGAAAAAGGAGTTGGCTGAGCGTAAGCGAGGTCGGAGGATTTTTTTATTTACAGATTTTTTCCAACAAATTCACCGCTTCATCCTTAGTTTTCTGCGCAGCGGCAATGCCTAATTTTATGCCATCTTCCAAACTAACATTTCCTTCTGATCTGGTTTCAAAAATATCGCTGCCATCAAAATCAAAAATCATGGTTTTTAATTTTAACTTTTCATCTTCAATATAAGCGTGAACTCCAACCGGAGTTGCGCAAGATGCACCAAGTTCGCGTAAAAAAGCGCGTTCGGTTTTAACGGCGATTTGGCTTGGTTCGTGATTGATGTAAGTAAGTAATTTTGCAATTTCTGCATCACCTTTTCTGATTTGGATTGCAAGTGAACCTTGGCCGCCCGATGGCAACATAACATCTTTTTCGATAATTTCTTTTATTACATGTTCTTTGCCGATGCGCTCTAATCCGCAAACAGCAAGGATTGAAGCGTCAACTTCTTCGCCGTTAATTTTATTTAAGCGTGTGTCAACATTGCCGCGGAAATTTATGATTTTTAAATCAGGGCGTAAAAATAATAAAATTGCTTTACGGCGTGATGACGAAGTGCCGATAATCGCGCCTTTTGGAAGTTCTTTAATTGAATTATATTTGCTGGAAATAAAACAATCTCTGGCATCAAGCCTTTCAGTGAAGGCGGTCAACTCAGTTGCTTCATGCAAAAAAGGTGGAACGTCTTTGGCGGAGTGAATTGCAATGTCGATTTTATTTTGAATCAAAGCTTCTTCGAGCTCTTTAATGAAAAGACCTTTGCCGCCAATATCGGCAAGGTTGCGATCTTGAATTTTATCGCCTGAAGTTGTGATTGGAACTATTTCGATTTGAATATTGCCGAGATGTTCGGCCAAAAATAAATGCACTTCCGCAACCTGAGCCAATGCTAGCTTACTAGCTCTGGTACCGATTCTGATTTTGTTGGAAATGTGCGACATCTGTAAAAAACTAAACAAAAAAGAGTAGGGGCGCATTTTTAATATGCGCCCCTACTAAATCACCAAATAATTGGACTTAAATTATCCCTGACGAGCTTTGAAGCGTGGGTTAACTTTATTGATTACGTAAAGACGACCTTTTCTACGAACTACTTTGCAGTTCTTGTCTCTTTTTTTGGCAGCTTTAATTGAATTGTAAATTTTCATCTGATCCTCGAATTTAGTATGAATTTGTTTAAGGTTTGAAAGGCCATGCACCTGATCTGAACTTAAAGAAGGCGGCGCAAATTAGTAAAGTAAAACAAAAAGTCAACGACTTATCTATCTACTTCACCAAATACAATATCTTGCGTTGAAATCACGGTCACAACGTCTGCAAGCATATGTCCTTTAACCATAAATTCCAAGCCTTGCAAATGAGCAAAACCCGGAGCACGAACGCGGCAACGATGTGGTTTGCTGCTGCCGTCGGAGATTATGTAAACACCGAATTCGCCTTTTGGCGCTTCAACGGCGGCGTAAGCTTCTCCAGCTGGAACGCGATATCCTTCAGTGAAAAGTTTGAAATGGTTAATCAATGCTTCCATTGAATGTTTCATTTCTGATCTTTTTGGTGGAGCAATTCTGGTGTCGTCAGTTACAACCGCACCGTTTGGCATGCGGGAGATGCATTGTTTTATCAAGCGCACAGATTGACGCATTTCTTCAACACGAATTAAATAACGATCGTAAGAATCACCATTTTTGCCGATTGGAACATCGAAATCTAGATCGCCATAAATTTCGTAAGGTTGCGATTTGCGCAAATCCCAAGCAATTCCTGAACCGCGAATCATTGGACCAGAAAATCCCCAATCTAAAGCTTGTTGTTTTGAAACAATACCAACTTCAACCATACGTTGTTTGAAGATGCGGTTTTCAGTTAAAAGCGATTCTAAATCATCAATATATTTTGAGAAATTTTCAGCAAAATCAGCAATTTCTTCAAGCAAGCCATCGGGTAAATCTTGGTGAACTCCACCTGGACGGATGTAAGCGGCGTGCATGCGGGATCCTGAAACTTTTTCATAAAATCCCATCATTTTTTCGCGTTCTTCAAACATCCATAAAAGTGGGGTCATCGCGCCCACATCTAGAGCCTGAGTGGTCACCGCCATGATGTGGTTTAAAATGCGAGTAATTTCCGAAAATAAAACACGAATATATTGGGCGCGAAGTGGAATTTTACAGCCTAAAAGTTTTTCAACTGAAAGTGCGTAAGCGTGTTCTTGGCACATTGGCGATACATAATCCAAGCGGTCAAAATATGGCACAGCTTGAAGATAATTTTTATGTTCAATTAATTTTTCAGTTCCGCGATGAAGCAAGCCAATATGAGGATCGGCGCGGGTTACAACTTCGCCATCCATTTCCAAAACCAAACGCAAAACACCATGTGCAGCTGGGTGTTGCGGGCCGAAATTGATGGTCATGTTTTTATGTTCAGACTGAGTGGTCATGTTTTAGATTTTATTTTTCTTTGGGGGAATTGAGCGGCTTTTTAGAGGTTGATGTGCAAAAAACAAATTAAAATTTTGTTAGGGTTTGAGGTTTGATTAAGAAAATTTTATTTGTGATGAGTATAAATAGATCCTGAAACAAGTTCAGGATGACAATGAAGGAAGTACAAAAATTAATAAAAACTCTGTCATCCTGAACTTGTTTCAGGATCTGTCCGACTTATAATTTTTGTATTAAATCTCCTCTAATAGAAATTTCTGATTTTATTCCCAAAACCAAAGGCAGCATATTTTTCGAATGCCCTAAACATTTTGATTTTTCTGCAAAAAGTGGAATCGATAATTTCTCCGCAAATTTTTTAATCGCAGTTTCAATATTTTTTCTTTTCGGAGTTCCGTAAGGATTGGCTTCTAAAAAATTCCCCAACAAAATTGCTTGCGGATATTTTTTTTGCTCATTCATAATTTGTACCAGCTGCGAAAAATAACGATCAAGCCTTTCGCCATCTTCGCCTTCATCTTCGAGAAATAAAATTTTATCAGCAAAATCAATTTGGTTTTTAGTGCCAAATTGGCCGGCGAGAACGCTGATACAGCCTCCTGTAACAATTGCATTAATTGGTTTTTTCGCGGCAATAATTGTTTTTAAATTATATTTTAACTCAGCTTTTTTACCGAAAATAAAATCAATAATTGCTTTAACCGATTTTTGAGAAACTTTATTTAATGCAATTTGAGCCAGCATTGGCGCAGCTACAACCTGCCAATTCCATTTTTCAATCAGCAAATTATTTAATGAGGAAATATCAGAAAATCCGATAAGAATTTTTGGTGTTTTTGGTTTTTTTAATTTTTCTAGAAATGGTAAAATTTCGGCGCTGCCGTAGCCGCCGCGAGCGCACCAGATTATTTTTGAATCAGGATTTTCAATTGCTTTTTTTAATTGTTCAAAACGCTTCTCTGCTGTGAAAGACGGAAATCCATGAGTTGCGGGCTTTTTTAAACTGATTTCTTTTTCTAAAAAAATATTTGGAACCATTCCGATTTTTTTAATGAAATTTTTTATTTTTTCATTTTCGGCAAGAGTGCAAGCGGTTCCTGAGGTAACGATATCGACTAGGTCAGATTTTTTTAAATAAATTTTCATTGTTTTAAATATGGATAGATCCTGAAACAAGTTCAGGATGACGGAGTGGGTATTGGCTTCAATCTTCCAGCATCGTCATCCTGAACTTGTTTCAGGATCTATCCCACACCATCAATTGAAATTTAAGTTTACAATTAGCCTCATGAATTTGTAGTTTGCTTTCATAAAATCCAATTAAAAAATCTCATAATGACTAAAGAAAAAGTTATAATTTTTGACACTACTTTGCGTGATGGCGAGCAAGCGCCTGGTGCAACAATGAATTTGGAAGAAAAATTATTGATCGCAAAAACCCTCGAAAAAATGGGTGTTGATGTTATTGAAGCTGGTTTTCCTGCTGCTTCAAATGGTGATTTTGAAGCGGTAAATCGTATTGCCAAAACTATTAAAAATTCCACGATTTGCGGACTTGCGCGCGCAAAAAAATCTGATATTGAAAGAGCAGCCCAAGCAGTGAAACCAGCGGCTCGTCCGCGAATTCACAGTTTTCTTGCGACCTCAAAAATCCACATGCAATATAAATTGAAAATGGATGAAGCGCAGGTTTTAAATGCGATTACGGAAAGTGTTTCTTTGGCGCGCAGCTTGTGTCCAGAAGTTGATTGGTCGCCGGAAGATGCAACGCGTTCAGAACGTGATTTTTTATTTAAGGCAATTGAAACTGCGATTAAGGCTGGAGCCAACACCATAAACATTCCAGATACAGTTGGCTATACAACTCCTGAGGAATATTTTGATTTAATTTCGGCCATAAAAAACAATGTTTCCAATATTGATAAAGCGATAATTTCAGCGCATTGTCATAATGATTTAGGAATGGCGGTGGCAAATTCTTTATCGGCGATGCGCGCCGGTGCAAGACAAATTGAATGCACAATTAACGGCATTGGCGAGCGAGCAGGAAATGCAGCTTTGGAAGAAATTGTGATGGCGATTAAAACGCGTCCTGATTTTTACAAAGTGGAAACCGGAATTGACAGCACAATGATTACGCGAATTTCGAAATTAGTTTCCAGCATTACCGGATTTCATGTGCAATATAATAAGGCAATTGTTGGTGCAAATGCCTTTGCTCACGAAAGCGGAATTCATCAAGATGGCATTTTAAAAAATCGCGAAACTTATGAAATTATGACTCCAGAATCGGTTGGTTTGGAAAAATCTTCTTTGGTTCTTGGAAAATTGTCTGGGCGCGCTGCCTTCAAGGATCGTTTAAAAGAAATTGGTTATGATTTAAATGAAGAATTGCTCAATGAAGCTTTCAGAAAATTCAAAGAACTAGCTGACAAGAAAAAAGAAATTCTCGATGAAGATATTGTGTCTTTGGTTGATGATTCGATCGTTAACGAAAAATCAAATTATCAACTTTTGAGTCTCGATGTAAAATGCGGCACTGAGGAAGAAGCTTCTGTTAAGGTTAAAATAAAAATTGACAATGAGGAGGTGGAAACTAGTTTCCGCTCCAAAGATGGACCGGTAGATGCGATTTTCAATGCGATCAGTAAAATTCTCCCACATAATGCTAGTCTCGAACTTTACCAAGTTCAGGCCGTTACGGAAGGAACTGACGCACAAGCTACTGTAGCCGTTAGGTTAAAACAAAATAATCGAATTTATAGCGCCAACGGTGCGGACACTGATGTTCTCACCGCCTCGGCAATTGCCTATATTAACTGCTTAGATAAGCTAAAAAATAACTAATCGACCAGATTTATGTTTTCAAAATTTTTCTCACTTTCGTCAAAAGATATCGCAATTGATTTGGGTACGGCAAATACACTAGTGTATGTGCGCGGCCAAGGTGTGGTGCTTAACGAACCATCTGTTGTTGCAGTCCTTAATGAAAATGGAAAAATGATTCCATGCGCTTTTGGTAATACTGCCAAAATGATGTTGGGAAGAACTCCGGCAAAAATCGATGCCATTCGCCCTTTGAAAGACGGCGTTATTGCAGATTTCAAAGTTGCTGCAGAAATGATTAAACATTTTATCCGTGAAGTTAACCAAACTAAAAGTTGGTTAGGACCTTTGGTTATTATTTGTGTTCCATCAGGCTCAACTCCAGTTGAAAGAAGAGCGATTCAAGATGCCGCAGAAGGCGCTGGTGCGAATGAAGTTTATTTGATTGAAGAACCAATGGCTGCTGCAATTGGTGCAAATCTTCCTGTTACTGAACCTACAGGTTCAATGATTGTTGATATTGGTGGCGGTACAACTGAAGTTGGTATCTTGTCACTTGGCGGCATCGTTTACTCAAGATCTGTGCGCGTTGGTGGTGATAAAATGGATGAAGCAATTATTTCTTATATCAGACGTTACCACAATTTGTTAATTGGCGAATCAACCGCAGAAAGAATTAAAAAAACTGTTGGCGCTGCTTGCCCCCCACAAGAAGGTGATGGCGCAACTATCGAAGTTAAAGGCCGCGATCTTTCAAACGGCATTCCAAAAGAAATGATTTTGACTGAACGTCAAATCGCTGAAAGTTTAATGGAGCCAGTTGAACAAATTATTGATGCAATCAAAGTTGCTTTAGAATGCACTCCTCCAGAACTTTCTTCAGATATCGTTGAGCGCGGAATTGTCCTAAGCGGCGGCGGAGCTTTGCTTAAGAATTTAGATTATGTAGTTAGACAAGCAACCAGCTTGCCAGTTTTTGTTGCCGAAGATCCACTTCTTTGTGTTGTTAACGGTTGCGGAAAAGTTTTGGAAAATACCAAAATGTTTAGAGCAACTTTATTTAGACAAGACTAATTCATAAGCGGTTTCAAATTTAAAAACTGCACCAGAATTTATCGATGAAACAATATTTAAATTTCACAAAAACCAGCGCTAATTACAGTTTCAAGCACAGTTTCGATTTAGTTTTTAAAAAAATCGAAACTGTGCTTTTTAGCTTTTTGTGCGTGATTTTTTTAATCGCCTCGAAGTTAAACAGCGATTTCTCCAAAGATCTATCTTTTGGATTTGTTAGCGTTTCAATGCCGATCGTTAAAGTTGCCGCCTTCCCTTTTAATACTGTAATCAATCTTTTAACCGATTTCCACGAGCTGGTCGAAGCTAAAAAAGAAAATGAAATCCTGAAAGTTGAGATGGCAAAGCTTCGTACTTTCTACATCAAGTCGCTGAATGTTTATCAGGAAAATAAAGAGCTGCATAATATCCTTAATTTCATCACCTCAAAAAGCTCTAATTTCAAAGCCGCCAGAATTATCGGCAGATCTCATCAAATGTTTAAGCAGGAATTATATATCGATGCCGGCAAAAATCAGGATATCAAAGAAGGCAGTATTGTAACGGGCGATCATGGTGTGATTGGTAGAATTTCGGAAGTTGGTGAAAATAAGTCGCGTTTGATTTTAGTAAGCGATCCAAGTTCGCGTATTCCGGTTATTAGTTCTAAAGCTAGAGCTAGAGGAATTCTAGCTGGAAATGGTAGCGGCTTGATGGAAGTTTTATATTTAGCAAAAAGCAAAGTTGTGGAAGAAGGTGATTGGATTTTTACTTCGGGTGATGGCGATACTTTGCCACCGGGATTATTGATTGGCGTGGTGAAGAAGGTTGATAAGGATTATGTTGGTGTTGCGATGGTTGAAGATGTTAGTAACTCGGATATTGTTACGATAATGTCGTATTAAAAGTTAAAAATGCTGGCGCATTTTTAGGGGGATCGAGATCGCGGTACTTAAGAGCGGTCTTAAGTACCTATTTACCAATCCGTCATCCTGAACTTGTTTCAGGATCTATCTCTTACCGCTTCGTTCAAAATTATTTATTTTCCATTTTCTTCATTTCACGAATCATAAATGGCACTTGGAAAACTGTGAAAATCAGTGAAATTGGCATCATTCCAAAAACTTTAAACTGCACCCAAAAATCGGTAGAAAAGTTTCTCCAGATTAATTCATTTAGCAGCGCTAAAAACAAAAAGAAAAAGCCCCAACGTGCTGAAAGAGTAAGCCAAGCGCGATTGTTCATTTTAATTTGTTCGCCCAAAATGTAAGATAAAAACGGCTTCTTCTTAAAATATCCGTAAAACAAAATTACGGCAAAAATCACATTGATAATCGTTGGCTTCATCTTGATGAAAATGTCATCTTTCAACAATATTGTTAGTCCGCCAAAAACTCCCAACGTAATTCCAGAAACCAGAGCGACTGTCGGAATTTTTCCGGTTAGGAAATAAGAAATAATCAAAGCAATAAAAGTTGTAGCAACCATATAAATCGTTGCTGTAACTAATGGATCGGGGGTTTTAGCTAATTTGTAAATAGCAAAAAAAACAATTAACGGCAAATAATCATAAAGAAATTTTGTCGTCGATTCTTTGGGCTTTTTCATTTAATTGCAGGAAATTTGAGAGTTAGGATTTTTTGTAAAAGCTAGAAGTGTGACCTGATATTTTAAATCAGATTTATTTGAGTTTAAATATTCAGTTATTTTTGAATCATTAACTTGTGAACCTTGCGGAATGTTGATATATCTACTTCCGGTCTGTTTCATGCCAATGATATTTTTTTCCAGTAACCAGTTAGATTTATTGCCGATTACTAAAATCTGGTTTTCTTTAAATTCAAGTTGTCTGCCGTCTTTTGTGTAAATTCCATAATTAATATATGCCGAATCGCCGCAGGAAATATTTTCACCAACACCTTCTTCCAAATCTTTAACTGAAACCTGTAAAGCCGGATTTGTTGCGGCCGCTTTTTTCTCAGCTTCTTTCTCAGCTTCTTTTTCCTTGGCAATTTCACGCGCCAATTTCACGTTTTCAGCAATAAAAACTGTTTTTTCACGCACTTCAGAAAAATCTTTTTTTATTTGTTCTGATGAAAAGCGATTACCCAGTGAACCCGGTTTTTCTTTATTGGCGAATAGCCCGTAATAAAGAATTACAGATATGCCGATAATTTTTATTATAGGATTACGCAGCAGTTTAAAAATCATAACTTAAGAAATATTGATTAATCTTGGGCGCAGGATTGTAATTTTTTTATCAGAAATTTTAACAACTGTAGAAGGTGTTTTTTCTTTAGAAATTCCGCCATCAATTAATAAAGCGAGTTTAGAATTTATGAAATATTTTTTTACTTCGTCAGCGCTAATTGAGGCTTCGTGATTTGATTTGTTGGCGCTGGTGACTGCCAAAATACCATCAAATTTTTGTAGTAAGTTTTTTATAAATTTTTTTTCAACAATACGAAATCCCAAAAATTTATCGTCATTCTGATTTAAATTTTCAGCTAAGATATTTTTAACATTTTCTTTGGTTTTAAGCACTAAAGTTAAGGCTCCGGGTAAAAATTCTTTAGCAACTTTTTTGGCTACTTCATCAAAATCAAAAATTTCTTCTGCGGTTTTTAAATCCTTCACAAAAATCGCGATTGGTTTTTTTGTATCACGGTTTTTGATTTCATACAATGTATTTACAGCGTCATAATTTCTAGCATCAGCAGCAACTCCGTAAACTGTGTCGCTGGAAAAGGAAATTACTTTCCCTTGTCGTAAAAAATCACAAGCTAGTTCAACTGCATTTAAATCTGATTCTTTAATAATTTTCATTAAGCATTGATTTTATTGGTTCGAAAGATTTTCGATGAAATTCACAAATTCCAAATTCACGAATTTTTTCAATATGAAATTTTGTGGCGTAACCAGCATGTTTGTCAAAACCAAATGACGAATGTTTTCGGTGAATATTTCTCATAATTTCATCGCGGGTTTCTTTGGCGATTATTGAGGCAGCGGCAATTGACAGACTTTTTTGATCACCCTTTATAATTGCCAACATCTCTTTAATTTTATCCTGTTTTGCGAAGGGAATAAAATTGCCATCAATCAAAATTAATTGCGGAAAAATGCCGTATTTTTTCTGTAAATCAAGAAAAGCGCGATGCATCGCTAATTTTGTGGCCTGAAGAATATTTATCTCATCAATAATCTTTTCATCAACCACGCCAATTCCGAATTTGGCAATTCCAGATTTTTCTTTGATTAAAAGTTCGGCAAAAATCTTTTTTCGCAAAGATTTTGAAAGCTTTTTTGAATCATTAATTTCACTTGGAAAATCACTTTGATTTAAGATCGCGCAAGCTGCAACCACTGGCCCTGCAAGTGGGCCACGACCTGCTTCATCAATTCCGGCAGCAATGAAATTGGGATAGCTGTTTTCGATTAAGAAATTTGGAGAAATTTCGGGTTGCATTTCTAAGTAAAATTAATTTAATGCTGAGGCGCAGACTTTTTTTTAAAGAAAAAGCAATTTCGAACCTTTCGTTTAAAAATTCCAATTCATTTTCTCATGTCATTTATTAATAAAAATTTTGGTGCTAAGCCGTCTTTGCTTAAACCAATCGTAATTGTTGTTGCTATCCTACTTGTTGTTGGAGGAGCATACTCGTTCTTTGGTAAAAAATCAGGAGCCGCAGCTGATGAAAAAAAGGTTGATTCAGCAGAAGCAATTAATCCAAGCGGAATTGATAAA
Source organism: uncultured Alphaproteobacteria bacterium (assembly GCA_903937405.1). Lineage (GTDB taxonomy): Bacteria > Pseudomonadota > Alphaproteobacteria > Rickettsiales > UBA1997 > UBA2645. The sequence continues at coordinate 10,518 of CAIZZE010000028.1, forward strand.
GATCAAAAAGTTAAAAAAGTTGAAGATGTTGAAGAAGTAGTTGCAAAATGGATTCAAGCCAATCCAAGAGCAATTATCGCTTCTGTTGCTAATATGCAAAAAGCTGAAATGGAAGGCAAAACCAAAGATGCTCAAAAAAATATCGCTACTAAAAAAGATGAGCTTTTCAACGACAAAAACTCACCTCAATATGCGCCATCTGGTTATAATGTAACTGTTGTTGAATTTTTCGACTATGCTTGTGGCTATTGCAAAAAAGCTCAAGCAACTGTTGAAGAGCTAATCAAAGAAGACAAAAAAGTTAGAATTGTTTATAAAGAATTCCCAATTCTTGGCCAAGCTTCTCAAGAAATGTCAACTATAGCAATTGCAGTTAACATGATTGATCCTTCTTCTTACAAAAAGTTTCATGATGGCATGATGAAATCAAGCGAAAGAGGCAAGGACGCAGCTTTGAAAGTTGCTAAAGCAGCTGGAGTTAACATGTCTAAACTTGAATCAGCTTTGAAAAATGATTCAGCTAAAATTAATGAAATTTTACAATCAAATTTGAGCTTAGGTGGAACTATCGGAATTAACGGAACTCCTGGTTTCGTAATCGGCGAAGAATTGATTCCTGGAGCTTTCGAGCTTGCAGCTTTCAAAGAAAAAATTGCCGCAGCTCGCGCAGCAAAATAGTTTAATTTCTCTTTTCCGTCGCTCTGGCGGAAAAGAGAAACCCTTCTCTCATGAAAATCACCACTTCAAATTTCTCCTCTCCAGATTTTTCTACATTATCCAGCCAGCAAAAACAGGTTATCGAAGCTTTTGAAGCTGGTAAAAATATTTTTGTCACTGGCGGCGCTGGAAGTGGCAAGTCTTATCTCCTAAGCTTTTTAAAACGTAATTATGGCCATAATGGTCTTGATGTAACTGCCAGCACCGGAATTGCTGCGGTGAATATTGGCGGCTCGACAATTCATTCTTGGGCCGGAATTGGTTTGGCCAATTTGCCAATTGACCAAATTGTAGAAAATATTTTTAGCGGAAAATTCAGCAAAATAAGACGCAGAATCAAGCACGCGCGCGCTTTGGCAATTGATGAAATTTCAATGATTTCGACAGAAGTGTTGGAAATTCTTGATCAAGTTTTTCGTCGCGTCCGCGAAAATAATGCGCCGATGGGCGGCATTCAAATGTTGTTTTTTGGCGATTTTTTGCAGCTTCCGCCAATTAATCGCAATGGCAGCAATTTTAATTTCTGTTTTGAATCGGAAGCTTGGAAAAGGCTGAATCTGGAAATGTTTGAACTGGAAGAAATTTTCCGCCAAACTGACCAGAAATTTATTAAGATTCTCAATAATTTACGTTTTGGAAAACTTGATGAAAGTGACCGCGAAGCTTTAGAAGCAAGGCTTAACGCCAATGATGAAAATCTGGCGATCAAGCCGACAATTCTCACAACTCATAATGCCAAAGTTGAGAAAATAAATTTTGAAGAATTGAAAAAAATTCCCCGCGAAGAAATTTCACATGGCGCAGAATATTTTGGACAACCTGATCGTGTCGAATTTTTGAAGAAAAATTGTATCGCGCCGGAAACCTTGAAATTAAAGGTTGGAGCGCAGGTGATGATGATTAAAAATACTTACCAAAAAGAAGGAATAATTAACGGTTCTTTGGGAATTATTCGTAATTTTTCGCCGAAAAAACTTTATCCGATTGTAGAATTTGCTAATGGAAAAATTCTCACGATTGCGCCGGAAGAATGGCTGATTGAAAAATATGATGAAGAAAAAAGATTGGTTGTAACTGAAGCGGGCGTAAATCAAGTGCCGTTAATTCTGGCTTGGGCGATGACAATTCATAAATCTCAAGGATTAACTTTAGATAAAATTTCTTGCGATTTATCGGATGTTTTTAGTCCAGGACAAGCTTATGTAGCATTGTCACGCGCCCGCAGCTTGGAAGGAATTTTTATTGAGTCGATCAATTTTAATCGCATTGCAACAAATCACGAAGCGGTTAGTTTTTATAAAGGTTTGAAAAATTGAGATTACAATTTTAGTCAAGCCCAAGTGGACCCCGTCGTGAAGACGGGGTGTCAGCGTAGTTATTTTAGAGGCCAAACTAAAGTTTGTCACCCCGTCTTCACGACGGGTTCCACTCGGGTTTGTAACGCATAAAAAATAAACAGAAAAAAGTACCAAATAAAAAGCAGTGTCATTCTTCCATAAACTCTCAGACAATTCTCAAGGTATTTGTTACGCAATTCTTTCCTGCTTTTTCGCGTCAATTCTTATTGCATTAGTTCGTTATCTTTCTGCCGATTTTCACATTTTTTTTATCGTGATGGTGCGAAATTTTTTCGGGCTTTTATTTTTCATGCCCCAAATCATTAGAAATCATAAAGGCATTTTTAAAACCAACAAATTACACCTGCATATTTTTCGTGGAGTAAATGGCTTGGTTTCAATGTTGATATGGTTCCATGTTGTAACGGTTCTGCCTTTATCGGAAGCGGTTTCAATCAGTTTTATAATTCCAATTTTAACCACTGTTGCCGCAATAATTTTTCTCAAAGAAAAAGTAAAAACTCATAGTTGGATTGCCAATTTTATTGGTCTTGCCGGCATTTTAATAATTTTGCGCCCCGGTTTTAAAGAATTTAATCCCACTTATTTTTATTCATTCGCTTCGGTTTGTTTATGGATAATTTCTAATATCGTAATCAAAGTTATGACCAAAACCGATAAGCCACAAACCATTGTGGCTTATATGTCGTTGGTGATGTTGATTTGCTCAATTCCTTTTGCGTTGCCTCATTTGCAGCCGCTTAATTTGGAAAATTTTCTATGGCTTGCCTTGCTTGGATTAATCTCAAATTTAACTCATATCTGCATTTCAAATGCTTATGCCAAAGCTGATCTTTCTTATATTCAGCCTTTTGATTTTACGCGCCTTATTTTCACCGCGATAATATCTTATTTTGCTTTTGGAGAAGTGATTGATTTTTGGGTTGTAGTCGGATCAATTGTGATTTTATGTGGCGTGATTATTGTTATGCCGAAACGCAAGAAGCAAAAATTACTTGCGGCAGATCCGATAAAAATGCAAATTTAGTAAAAAGAAAATTTTATGTTAGACTATTTCAAGCAAGCAATCGCTAAGCTTCAAAGCGAAAATCGTTACCGTGAATTTTTAGATATTTCGCGTATTTGTGGCGATTTTCCTCACGCTATTAATAATAAAAACGGTCAGAAAGTTACGGTTTGGTGTTCTAATGATTATTTGGGAATGGGTCAAAATCCGGCCGCAATTGCGGAAGCAATTTCAGTTTTAAAATGCCACGGAATTGGTGCTGGCGGTACGCGCAATATTTCCGGCACCAATCACGTAATTGTTGAACTTGAAAGAGTGGTGGCAGATTTGCACGGTAAAGATGCATCTTTGACCTTTGTTTCTGGTTATGTAGCCAATGATGCAACAATTCAGACTATAGCAAAAATAGTTCCCAACTTGGTGATTTTTTCTGATCAAAAAAATCACGCCTCAATAATTTCTGGCATCAGAAATAGTCGTGCTGAAAAACAGATTTTTCGCCATAATGACATGGCGCATTTAGAAGAATTACTGCAAAAATATTCTAAAGATCAGCCTAAAATAATTATCTGCGAATCGGTTTATTCTATGGATGGTGATTTTGGTAAAATTGCTGAAATAATTTCTCTAGCTAAAAAATATCAGGCTTACACTTATGTTGATGAAGTTCATGCCGTTGGACTTTACGGTGCAACAGGTGCTGGGCTTTGCCAAGAATTAGGATTGGCAAATGAAATTGATATTATTCAGGGAACTTTTGCTAAAGCTTTTGGTACGATCGGAGGTTATATCGTCGCCAAATCTGATATTATTGATGCAATTCGTTCAACCGCTTCCGGTTTTATTTTTACTACAGCTTTGCCACCAGTAATTGCAGCCGCTACGGTTTGTAATGTTCGTTATTTGCAAACAAGTTCAAAAGAGCGCGAGAAAATGCGCGAAAATGTTGCGAAGTTAAAAAGTAAATTGCAGGAAATTGAGGTGAAAATTGTTCCAAATAATTCTCACATTGTGTCAGTAAAAATTGGTGATGCAGCTAAGGCTAGAGAAATTTCGAAGCGTTTATTAGATGAATTTAATATTTATGTTCAGCATATAAACTACCCAACTGTCGCTAAAGGTGATGAGAGGTTACGCATTACTGCAACACCACTTCATGATGATATTATGATCAATGATTTGATTTTAGGTCTAAAAAAAGTGGTTAATTAAATTTCCTCGAAAGTTATGAAAAACAAAATCTCTGCCTTCACTCTAATCGAACTCTCCGCCGTCATCGTAATCATCGGAATTTTAATTGCCGGAGTTATGGGAGCTACTGGCTTGGTCAAAAAATCCAAAATCGCCGCTGCTCAAAGTTTAACCAAAGCTTCTCCCATTGTGCAGGTATAACCGACAATGCCCTTTGGTTAGAATCCAGCTTAGAAGGAAGCTTCAAAGACACTGAAACTTCTACTGGCGATGCGGTAACAACTTGGTATGATCAAA
>CAIZZE010000029.1 GCA_903937405.1 uncultured Alphaproteobacteria bacterium
CGTTGAGATGCTAGCTCGATGTTTATAAGATCGAGCTAGCATCTCGACGATGGCCTAACGGCCTTTGCTCGATGACCTATAACAAAAAAGCCTCTGAAGCATTAGCTCCAGAGGCTTTTTTATTCTACTTACGAAAACAAAAATTACATGTTTTCAGAAATATATTTAACTGCGCTTCCAACAGTAGTGATTTTTTCAGCAGCTTCATCAGGAATTTCAATTCCGAATTCTTCTTCGAAAGCCATAACTAATTCAACTTGATCCAAGCTGTCAGCACCCAAATCATCGATGAAGTTTGCGGCTTCGATAACTTTCGCATCTTCAGCACCTAAATGGTTGATAATGATTTTTTTAACTCTGTCAAAAATCTCGTTGTTGTTAGTCATAAAAATTAAGATTGGTTGATATAAAAGTTTTAAAACAAAACTAAGATATAAAGCTTTGAAACAAGCTTAGAGGCGCGGCAAGCTAATTATCGGAATTTAAATAGCAAATATAAAACTACAAAATGTTTCATAACTAGCAGCAAGGACTTCGCAAGCATAATTTTAACGCAGTATTGCCATAATTTGATGGCTTGAACTCTTAGAATTTACGCCGTCAAAAAATGGTAAAAATCCGAAAAACTTGTCAAAGAATTTTTCATCTTTTTCTTCAATTTCAACTTCATGAACTGAAAGTTTTTTAGTATCGATTTTATTGTTTTGCAAATAAGTCAAAGCTTCTTTTGTGCCACCGATTTCATCAATTAATCCCGCTTCTAAAGCTTGTCTTCCAGTGAAAACGCGGCCATCAAAAACTGTTCTACCAGTTTTTTTAATTTTATCGCCTCTTCTTTCTTGGACTAAACCGCTGAAAAATTCAAAGGAATCAGCAATTGATTCTTTGATAACGAGGTCAACCGCGGGATTTGGTTTTTCAAAAGGCGAAGGACTGCCTTTAAGCGGTGAAGATTTATAAGTATTAAATTTTACACCGATTTTATTTGCTAGTTCGGTAACTTCCGGAGATTCCATCAAAACACCAATTGAGCCAGTCAAAGTGCCATTATGAGCAATAATATAATCTGAGGCAACTGCAGCCATATATCCGCCAGAAGCAGCAACCGAACCCATCACAACCACGATTGGTTTTTTTACTGCGATTTCTCTTAAATCATCAAATAAAATTTCGCTGCCTACAATTCCACCACCCGGGCTGTCGATATTTACAATTACAGCTTTAACCGAATTTTCTTCAGCGATTTCTTTTAGAACTTTGCTGCGATAATCATCTTCCATTATCACACCATTGATTTTGATGCTGGCGATATAATCACCTCCTTCAAAACCATCGCCCGACAACTTGCTGCCAAAAATTGACTTTCCAACAAGGAGAAAAGAAAGAACCGCCAATAAAAGCGCGATATTTTTCCATTTATGGACCTTGCCTTTCAAGTAAATTAAGGCCGCAAGATTGTCAGACATGAAGATTACTCTTTAGATTCTTTACTAACTGCAAGCGATTCTAACACATCGCCATGAATGCTGCCGATTGTGTTGCCACTGTCATTTGCAGAATAAAGGTGAGCTTCTTGCTCATCAGTTTCCATGTCTTTGATTGAAAGAAGTAATTTGCCGCTAACTTTATTAAACAACATAACTTTAGCTTCGATTCTATCGCCGACTTCATATCTTTCAGTTCTTTGTTCTTGTTTGTTGTTTGAAAGATCTAATCTTTTGATGATTGCTTTCAAGCCGCTGTCAAGTTCAACTTCCAAGAAGTCTTTTTTAACATTGATAACTAAGCAAGAAACGATCAAACCAGCTTCGATTTTGTTTAGCTCATCTTTGAAAGTTGTGCTACCTAATTGTCTGATGCCAAGAGAGATGCGTTCTTTTTCATAGTTTGAACCAAGAACCATAACTTTGATTTTTTCATCTTTTTTGAATTTTTTCAAAATTTCTTCAGTTGTACCTTCAGATGAAATGTCAGAAACGTGAACTAATCCGTCAACACCGCTGTCAAAGCCGATGAACAAACCAAATTCAGTGAAATTCTTAACTACACCTTCAACTACATCACCAACTTGATGGCTTTCAGAGAAAGCTTGCCAAGGATTTTTCTCGCATTGTTTCATGCCTAGAGAAATACGGTGATTTTGCGAGTTGATATCCAAAACCATAACTTCAACTTCTTGACCAGAATTGATGAATTTGTTTGGAGTTGAATTGTTTTTTAACCAGCTCATTTCAGAAACGTGAACCAAACCTTCGATGCCAGATTCGATTTCAACGAATGCACCGTAAGTTGTGATGTTAGTAACTTTACCTTTAACAACTGCGCCAACTGGATATCTTTGAGCGATTGATTCCCAAGGATTTTGTTGAAGTTGTTTCATGCCAAGAGAAATTCTCTTAGTAGCTTCGTCAAATTTAATAACTTGAACTTTAATTTCTTGACCAACTTTTAAAACTTCAGATGGATGTCTAACACGGCACCAAGAGATGTCAGTTAAGTGCAAAAGACCATCGAATGAACCAAAGTCAATAAACGCACCGTAATCAGTAATGTTTTTAACAATACCATCCAATGCATCGCCAACTTTGATAGTTGAAAGAACTTTTTCTTTCTCAACATTACGTTGAGTTTCAAGGATAGCTCTTCTAGAAACTACAACGTTGCCGCGTAGATCGTCGATTTTAAGAACTTGTAATTTTTCAACTTTTCCAATTAAGAATGTATCATCAGAAAGAAGCATAGTATCAACTTGGCTTCTTGGTAAGAAACAAGTGATGCCGTTAACGTCAACAGCGTAACCGCCTTTAACTTTACCGATGATTTTTCCTTCAATTGTAGTTTTGTCTTCAAGACAATGTTTTAAGAAATACCAGTTATTGTAACGTCTAGCATTTTCGCGGCTGATAATAAGCTCGCCTCTTTTGTTTTCTAAACGTTCAAGGAAAACGTCAACTACATCGCCTTCAGCAACTTCGCCGTCTCTTTTGAACTCAGTGATGTCAACGAAACCAACTGATTTTGCGCCGATGTCTACTGCAACACCTTTGTCGGAAATGCCAACAATTACGCCTTTTACAACAGTACCTTCTGTCAATTTTTGACTGTCTTTTTCATATTCTTCGAAAAGCTCAGCAAAATTTTCTTGAGCAAATAAATTTTCCTGTTCTTGAGATTTTTGTGTCATATATTTGGAAATTTGAAACCTTTATTAGCGCTAGAGCAGCGCAGATTTCTGTTAGAGATTAATAAATAGTAAAAAAGCCATTAGACATGACTTTTATAAAATCGAGCCGCGCAAAGTAGAAAGTTGGATTTTAAAATCAAGTTCGGCAGTTAATTAATTGAAGAAAAAACTTTCTAGTAAAAAGTTGATGCGACTTAAAAATGACCTACTAAATTAGTCGGAGATTAAAAAATCCTAAAAAAATCATGATTTTAACAACCAAAGCCCGCTACGCCGTTATGGCAGTAATTGAAATTGCCGACAATAAAGCCAATCAACCGGTTTCATTGCTGACAATTTCTAAACGCCAAAAAATCTCGCTTTCATATTTGGAACAGATTTTTGCCAGTCTTAGAAAATCAGGCATCGTTGAATCGGTGAAAGGTCCGGGTGGTGGTTATATTTTAGGGAAAAATCGCAACATAGTTACAGTCGCCGAAATTATCAAAGCAATCGGCGAACCAATAAAAATGACGCGCTGCAACAATGTCCAAAAAAGCTGTGTTAATGACGACGTCAAATGTAAAACCCACCATTTATGGTCTGGTTTGGAAAATAAAATTTACGAATATTTAAACTCGATTTCACTTAGCAGCATATGCAAATGATTTATCTCGACTACAATTCAACCACTAAATTAGCTGCGGAAGCATTGGCTAAAATGAATGAAGTTTATCAATTGCCATTGAATAATTCTTCAAGTCACCAATTGGGCCGCAAAGCTACAAAATTAGTTGAAGATGCCAGACAAGAATTAAAAAATTTAATTAATGCCCAAAATTACGAAGTGATTTTTACCGGCAGTTCCACTGAAGCCACAAATATGCTGATGTTTGGCGCTGATGCAAAAAAAATAATCTTTTGCGAATTTGAACATTCTTCAGTTTATAATTGTCGCCCGGAAAATAAGGAAATTATTGAAGTTAAAGCTTTAAAAAACGGCTTGATCGATATTGAGGATTTTAAAAATAAGATCGCAAATCTGGATGGAAATTTCTTAGCTTCCGTAATGCTTGCCAACAATGAAACCGGCGCCATTCAGCCAATTGAAGAAATCGCCAAATTAGTTCACCAAAAAGGCGGACTACTTCATTGCGACATCGTTCAAGCTGCCGGAAAAATTGCTATTGATTTGGAAAAATTAAATGTTGATTTCGCTTCAATTTCAGCGCATAAAATCAACGGTCCGCAAGGAGTTGGTGCGCTTTTAATCAGAAAAGGTTTAGATATAAAACCATTAATTCACGGCGGCAAACAAGAAAAATCTAAACGCGCCGGAACCACTAATATCGCAGGAATTTCGGGATTTGGTGAAGCTTGCAAATTAGCAGCAAAAAAAATTAGTCTTTACGAAAATGTCAAAAATTTGCGCGACTTTTTAGAAAGCGAAATCAAAAAAATCACTGATGAAGATGCGATGATTTTTTCTCAAGAAATCGCCCGTCTTCCAAACACCAGTTACATCGCCACTAAAAACGCCGACAGCCAAACCCAATTAATTAATTTTGATTTAAACGGAATTTGTGTTAGCGCTGGCCCCGCCTGCTCTTCTGGCACTTTAACCGCATCAAGAATTTTAAAAGCCATGGGCATTGAACCAGCTTTTTCAACCAGCGCCATTCGCGTAAGTCTAGGAATTGAAAACACCAAAGATGAAATTGAAAAATTCATCAAAGTCTGGAGCGATTTTTATAAAAAAATTAAATATTAAAGTGACTATTAAACTTCCAATCTATCTCGATTACCAATCAACAACCCCAATGGATCCGCGCGTTATTGACGTGATGGTAAAAACCATGAAAGAAGATTACGGTAATCCGCATTCGCGCACTCACTCTCTTGGCTGGAAAGCTGAAGAATTGGTCGAAATCGCTCGCAAACAAGTGGCAGATTTAATTGGCGCTGACCCGAAAGAAATCTTCTTCACGTCGGGAGCGACTGAATCAAATAATATTGCGATTAAAGGTGTGGCGCATTTTTATGGCGCGACTGGTAAAAATCATATTATCACAACTTACACCGAACATAAATGTATTATCAATTCGGCACGCGACTTAGAGCAAGAAGGATTTAGCGTTACATTCTTGCCAGTTCAACAAAATGGTTTGGTTGATTTAAAAGAATTAGAAGCCGCGATAACTGATAAAACCTGCTTGGTTTCAATCATGACCGTGAATAATGAAATCGGTGTAATTCAACCAATCAAAGAAATCGGCGCTTTATGCCGCAAAAAAGGCGCTTATTTCCACACTGACGCGGCGCAAGCCTTTGGTAAAATTCCATTAAATGTTGATGAAATGAACATCGATTTAATGAGCATTTCTGGACATAAAATCTACGGCCCAAAAGGTGTTGGCGCGCTTTACATTCGTCGTAAACCGCGAGTCAGAATCAAATCAATTATCAGCGGCGGCGGACAAGAACGCGGCATTCGTTCTGGAACTCTCGCAACTCCACTAGTTGTTGGTCTTGGCAAAGCTGCTGAAATCGCCAAAAATGAAATGCCGCAAGATTTCGATCATGTTAAAAAACTAGGCGCCAAGCTTTATCAAGGCATCATGGAAACAACGCAGGTCTTTTTAAACGGCGATAAAGAACATCGTTATCCCGGAAATTTAAATTTCTCTTTCGCCGGAATTGAAGGTGAATCAATGATTATGGCAATTAAAGATCTCGCCGTTTCATCAGGTTCTGCCTGCACTTCTTCATCTTTAGAACCTTCTTATGTTTTACATTCTTTAGGTGTTGAAGATGAATTAGCGCACACTTCCATAAGATTTGGAATTGGTCGTTTCACCACTGAAGAAGAAATCGATTACGCAATTAATTTAATCAAAACAAAAGTTCAAAAACTGCGTGACTTAAGCCCGTTATGGGAAATGATGCAGGAAGGAATTGATATAAAATCTATTAACTGGAAATCGCACTAAGTATATTAAATTCACTTCGTGAATTTAGGAAGAAATTGTGTTGCTGCGCACGAAGTGAATTCGTGCATCCGCAACTGGTTAATTAATAATTATTTATATGGCATATTCAAAAAAACTTTTAGATCACTATGAAAATCCACAAAATGTTGGATCATTTGCAAAAGATGAAAGCGGCATTGGAACTGGATTAGTCGGCGCTCCGGCGTGCGGTGATGTGATGAAACTGCAAATTAAAGTTTCTGATGATGGTGTAATTACAGATGCCAGATTTAAAACTTTTGGCTGCGGTTCTGCAATTGCTTCAAGCTCGCTTGCAACTGAATGGATTAAAGGTCAAAAAATTGATGATGCGGCAAAAATTACCAACAAAGAAATTGCTCAAGAATTATCTTTGCCGCCGGTGAAAATTCATTGCTCAGTTTTAGCTGAAGAAGCAATTAAAGCCGCGATTGAAGATTACAAAAATAAGAAAAATTAAAATGTTACCAAAATTCTTAAAAAGCGGAAATGCTATAGTTGATTATTTAACCATCACCGACGACGCATTAATACACATTAAAGAACTTCTATCCAGCCGCGCTGAAACTTGTGAAGGCATCAAAGTTAGCATGCGCACTCGCGGCTGTTCCGGCATGTCTTACACTATCGAATATGCCATTAAAGAAAAAAATATTTCCAAATTTGATGATGTCGTAATTCGCGATGGAGCCAAAGTTTTCATCGATCCCAAGGTTTCAATGTTTCTAATCGGCAGCGAAATGATTTATAAAACTGACGAACTAACTTCCGGTTTTGATTTCGTAAATCCTAACGAAAAAGGTCGTTGCGGCTGCGGCGAATCATTTAAAGTATGAAAAACTTTTTCGAACTTTTTGCGCTTAAACCAAATTTCGAAATTGACCAAATTGAGCTGGAAAAAAAATATCTCGATTTTCAAAAACAGTTTCATCCAGACAGTTCAAGCTCTGCCGACATAGAAAAATCAATTACAATTAATGAAGCTTACAAAACTTTATCTGACGATTTTTGGCGCGCTTGTTATCTTTTGGCGTTAAAAAACATTGATATTCGCCATGATGAAAAAGCCATCAAGCCAAGCACAGAAACCTTGATGGAGATTTTGGAATTGCAGGAAAAAATCGCAGAACTTTCCGATAAAAATGAAATCGAAAATTTAAGAAAAGAAATAAATCAAGAATTTAAAAGTTTAATTTTAAATTCTATGAAACAGCTTGAAGTCAATGAAATCAAGATTTCAGCGCAGCTTTTAGTAAAAGCAAAATACTTAAAAAAATCTTTGGAAGATTTAAAAATTAGAAAAAATAAATCGAAATAATGGCGTTACTTCAAATCTTGGAACCAGGTCAAAATGAAGAAAACCAAAACAACGAAGAAGTTGTTATTGGCATTGATTTAGGCACAACAAACTCGCTAGTGGCAATTGTTGAAGATGAAAAAGTAAAATTTTTTGCTGATGAAAATGGTTACGAAATTAATCCGTCAATTGTGAATTATGATGAAAATGGCAATGTCATTAATGTTGGACATATCCTAAAACAAGTTCAGGATGATTTTTTAGCGCGTCATCCTGAACTCGTTTCAGGATCAATCTCAACCTCGATTTCATCAATCAAACGACTGATGGGTAAAAGTTTTGCCGATGTAAAAAATGACGAATTAAATTTTGAAATTGATCAAAGTTCTGCCCAAAAAGAAGTTCTAAGAATCAATGTCGGACCCAGAAAAATCAGACCCGCCGAAGTTTCATCCGAAATTTTAAAATATTTAAAAAATCTCGCGCAAAATAATCTCAAAACCGAAATCAAAAAAGCCGTAATCACAGTTCCAGCTTATTTCGATGAAGCCGCCAAAAACGCCACCAAACTTGCGGCAAATTTAGCTGGTTTAGAAGTTTTACGCTTAGTCAACGAACCTACAGCCGCAGCACTTGCTTACGGTTTAGATAATTCTGTTGAAGGAATTTACTGCGTTTATGATTTGGGCGGCGGAACTTTTGATGTTTCAATTTTAAAAATGCAAAAAGGTGTTTTTAAAGTTCTCGGAGTCGCTGGCGACAACGCTTTGGGAGGCGATGATTTTGATCATTTAATCGCGGAAAAGCTGAGCGTAAATCTTGCACAAGCTAGAAAAATTAAAGAAGAACTTTCTTCTAAAACCATTGCAAATAGCCAATTTACACGCGGCGATTTCGAAAAATTAATTCTGCCAAAAATTGAAAAAACTTTCACGCTGACAAAAAATCTAATCGAAGATTTAGAACTCGAAAGCGAAGAAATTAAAGGCGTGATTTTAGTTGGCGGTTCAACTCGCATTCCACTCGTAAAAGAAAAACTTACCGAAATTTTTGGCCAAGAAAAAGTTTTAGATAAACTCGATCCCGATCGAATTGTTGCTGCTGGTGCGGCTTGGCAGGCTTATAATTTAAGCGGAAAATCACACAATCTTCTTCTCGATGTAATTCCACTTTCTTTGGGAATTGAAATGATGGGCGGAATTGTTGACAAAGTAATTCACCGCAATTCAACAATTCCAACCGCTCTCACCAAAGAATTTACAACTTACGCCGATAATCAAAACGGCATGAAATTTCATATTGTTCAAGGCGAACGCGAATTAGCGACTGATTGTCGCAGTTTAGCCGAATTTGAAATTAAAAATATTCCCGCCATGAAAGCAGGATTGGCGCGCGTTGCCGTAACTTTCAAAGTTGACGCTGACGGACTTTTAATCGTCACTGCTGAAGAAAAAATCACCAAACAAAAACAGGAAATTATCGTCAAACCAAGCTATTCTTTGGATGAAAATGAAATCAAAAAAATGCTGCTAGATTCGCTAAAAAATTCTAAATCCGATGTTGAAAATCGTCTGTTAATTCAGACAATTGTCGAGGCCAATAAAGATATGATGATTGTTAAAAAAGATTTAGAAAATTCTTCTACAATTGATGAAAAAGAAAAAAAATTAATCGGTCAAAAATTAGAAAATTTAGAAAAATTAATTTCCAAAAAAACCTCGCGCGATGCAATTATATTAGCTCAACAAGAATTAGGAAAAGCCGCCGAAAATTTAGTTTTACGCAAAGTAAACGCGGTTTTAAATGCCAAAATCGCTGGCAAAAAAATTGATGAGATTTAGGCATAATTAAAAAAATGGGGGCTAAAAATCAGCTTTCTTCTTTTATTCTCGGCACTTTCCAAAAACTTCTCTGATTCAGCAGATTAGAAACTAGCAAAAAAACGACATAGTCATGCTGAGCTTGTCGAAGCATGATTCTAGGCTCAGATCCCTATAATCATGCTTCGACAAGCTCAGCATGACTATGAGTTAGTTTAAGAATTTTTGAGAAATAGCCTCCCAGTTTTTTAATTATGCCGAAATTTAGCTATAAAATCACAACTTTTCTTTGTTCAAAATGTTGATAAAGATTGTGAATAATTTCTACATCCAAACAAGCATCTTGGGCAAAAATTTGGCATTGTGAAAGCCCGTCAGAAGCTAGAATAATTTCTTTTAAAGTTTCATTTTCTAATTGTTCTTCGCCCAGAATTATCAAGGCTTCGCGATTATTGCCGCACAAATAACTAACGCCTTTGCCCAAATTATGAAGTTGGCGATATTTGTAATTCAAACCATAGCCATAAAAAAGGGCGATTTCGGCAAAAATTTCTTCTTTGCTTGCTGTTATTTGATTCATCAATTTGCGGTTAATTGCCGATTCGCTAACAGTCATAACTTTAAAACCCGCATCAACCAATTTATATTTTTCAGAAGCGCGGCGAACCCTTTCAATAGTGATTTCGCTAATTACTGGCGGCTTGTTTTCATCGCCTCTTTTTTGCATTAAATCAGCTACAAATTTATAGGCTTCGGACGATTTTTTTTGGTTAATTTTCTCGGGCAATTGCACCAAAATAAATTTGCGCCCGCCAGTTTCTTTTTCTTCATTTGTCAAAAATCCGTCTTTAGATTTTTTGTCAATTTCTTCTTGATTTAGTTCCATCACCGCTTGCGCCGTGGTTCCAGAGCCCGCAAAAAAATCGAGGATTATGTCGTTTGGTTGGGTTGAGATTTGAAGAAAATGCTTTATCAGATCTACTGGCTTTGGATTATCAAAATAAGTTTCTCGCCCCTCTTTAATTTGAAATAATTTTTTTAATTCCTCTTTACCGCTTTGATTATATGTCAAATCAAACATTATACTCTCGGGTAAAATCAATCCCCCACCATCTTTTTCATAGAACTTTTTATACACGCTGTATTTACCGCTTTCTTGTTTTTTAAATACAATTCTTCCTTCTTCTTTCCATTTTTCAAAAGTATCTTTTGCACATATCCATTGAGTTTCAATTTTACTATCGTCTGGACACTTGATTGGATAAATAAGGGTTTTTCTTAGAGCTAAGCCTGATTTAAGTGGTCTAACGTAATGTTTTCCTCTTGTTAAAATAAATTCATCTTCAAGATCAAAGATCTTACTTTTTTGCTCGGTTCTTTCTAGTGAAAACCCATTTAATGTCGATTGGTTTTTTGAATAAACCAAAATATATTCGTGCAGATCTACAAAAAATTGAGAACCCTTTCCACCTCCGTATTTTTTTCTCCAAACAAGTTGCGCTAAACACTCCTCTTCCCCAAAAACCTCATTCATCAAATGGCGCAAATGGTGAACTTCGTTATCGTCAATACTCACAAAAATCACGCCATCTTCGCGCAAAAGTTCGCGTGCCAAAACCAGCCTTGGATAAATAAAAGAAAGCCAAACTGAATGTTTTCTGCCTGCGGTTTCTAAATAGTCGGTTTGCAAATCGCCGTCATCGTCAATTTGCCCCGAATTTAGCAAATATTCTTTTTCGCTTTCGGCAAAATTATCGGGATAAATAAAATCGTTTTGGGTGTTGTAAGGCGGGTCGATATAAATGCATTTGACCTTGCCTTTGTAGGACGAAAGCAAAAGTTTTAAAACGTGAAGATTGTCGCCTTCGATAATTAAATTTTCGGTTTTATCAAAATTTTTGCTGCGCTTTTCATCAAATTTTAAAGCCAATTTGGTTTGGCTTTTTTTAAAAGCCATGCCTTTGGCTTTTTGTTTGCCCGCCCACGAAAAAGCAAAAGGTTCTTGCTTTTCTTGTGTGTAATTTTGGGCAAAATTTTCAAGCTCGTCTTTGATTAAATTGCCGTTTTTATCAAACAAATTAGGCAAAAGTTTTCTTAGCTCGTCGAGCTTTGTTTGATGCAGATCTGGCAAGCCTTCGGCGAATTTTATTGTTTGGTTCATTATTTCCAATTTTTTGAATTAACGGTTGCGTAAGAATTGTTTTTTAACGCGAGCAATTCGCTGGAATTGTCGATGTTTTTGGTTTCAACATCAAAGCCAATGGCGCGAAAATGTTCAATCGCGCAGCGAATTTTAAATTCTTCTTCTTTGCTTTTTAGTTGGTCGCTTGATCGGTCTTTAACTTCAAAAACCATGTAAAGTTTTTCTTCATTTTCAATAACCACCGCAAAATCGGGATAATATTTGCCAATTGGCGTGGTGATGTGAAATTTTTGCTCGCCGCCTTTGGGCAGCTTCATGAAAAGTTTGACTTTATTCATTTTGTCAACGGTTTTGATGAAATTTTCTTCGGGCGTTGAGTCAAATTCGACCAAATCGTAAAATGATTTTTCGGCGGTTTGAGTTTTGGAAGTGGTTGTTTTTTCTTCGTCAAAAAAAGCGTGATTTTGCCATTTATCTGTTGTTGGCTGATATTCAATTTTGACTTTGCCAATTGCCATTATCGCATCATTAATGGCTTTTTTAATTTCTAAAATTGTTCTTAAAACCCAAATGTCGGGGTTTTTGACCATTATATTTTCGTCGCAACTTTGCAGAATTTTGCTCGCTTCCCATTTTGTTAGCCAAGTTTCTTGGCAAATTTTTTGAATTATTTCTGATTTGTTAAATTGATTTTGCAGGCTTGAACCAAATTTTGCATCTTCAATTTCGGCTTCGTAGGCGTTTTTAAAGCCAGCTTTTTCAACTAAAATTTTATTTTCTTTAATGTCGCCTTCAAAGGCTTTGATTGCTTCAATAATGTTTTTGTAGAGTTTTTCTTTTTGATTAAAGTGAATTAAATATTTCGATTTTTGCGAAATTTTTGCCCATAAAACTTTTGCCTCGTCAAGTTTATTTTGGCGAATTTTTGGATGTTTGGTTGCCTTTATTCGTTCTTCGGCGTTGCTTGGATTTGGCACTTCGTAGCCGTCTTTTCTGGCGTCGTTTTGATAATTTTTGACAAAATCTTCCAATTTTTCCGAAGCAATAACGGTTAAAAGATTAACAATTTCGTCTTTTGGCGTGTCGATTGAATCTTTTAGGCGGCTTCCTTGTTGATTAAGACAAAGCCTCAAACCGCGACCGATAAATTGGCGGCGCGAAATATCGCTGCCAATGTCGCGCAAAAAACAAATTTGAAAAATATTGGGGCAATCCCAGCCAATTCCCAAAGCCGAATGGGTAAAAATATATTCCATTTTTCCAACTTTTTCATCGTCAAACGAAAGCAGTTTTTCTTTATCTTCAATTATTGCGCGCAGTTTTTCTTCATCATTTTCAATGCTTTTGGTGGTTGTTTTATCGCTAAAATAAGCACCATATTTGCCAGAAATTTCTTCTTGTTGGTAATGATTTTTTAGTTCATCTTCAAAAATTGCGCGCAGCTTTTCAAAATTTGGCACCGAGTCGATAAAAAATAGCGACAAAACTTTGATTCCTTGTTTGTTTAATTTCTTTTTCTTTTGCTCGTGAATTTCAATTGTTTGGGCAATTTGTTGCCTGCGAATTGCAAATTGATCTGTTTCGCTAAATTGCATTTGGCTTAATTTAACGCCGCTATCAAACAAAATGTCGCTTGGCAAAATTTTTTCTATTTTTAAAGAGCCAATTTTTTCGCCATCTTTTACTTTGCGTTCTTTGCCATTTTCTAAAACAAAACCAGTGAGTTTTTTGCCGATTAATTCGGCTGGTTTTGCCAGTTTAATTGAAGTTGAAAATTGCTCTTTGGCATAAACGCCAAAATATTCGACCTGCTTTACAAGGCGTTTGTTGTAGGCGTCGTTTGGATTTAAAACATAAATTGGATCATGTTTTAAGTTTTTGTGAGTGGCAGAATATTTTAAAACAAATTTGGGATTAAGGCTGGAAATTGCAGCTTTTGATTTTTCCGCATCCATCATTTGCGGCTCGTCAATTATCAAAACTGGTTTGGCGGCTGCTATTTTATTGATGTATTTCTCGCCTTTAAAAAAATCATCCGAAAGCCCGTCTTTATTCTGCTTTAGAATGTTTGAATCTTTGTTAAAAGCGTGAATTCCAATTATCAGAATTTGCAACGTTTCTTTGTTAGAAAAGCTGTCGATGTCTTTTAGTTTTTTTGAGTTGTAGCTATAAACATCGTAAAAAATGCTCGGATAATTTTGTTGTAAATGTTCTGCTAAGTTTTCAAAAGATTTTTTGATGCCTTCGCGCACCGCAACACTTGGCGCAACAATGATAAATTTTGAAAGTTTTAGTTTTTTGTAAGCCTCAAAAATAGTTCTGATATAGGTATAAGTTTTGCCCGTTCCAGTTTCCATTTCAATTGCAAACTCTTGTCTTTCAAGGGTTGCAACGGCTTCAATTGTTTTATCAATTGCCTCGATTTGATAATCGAGTTCTGTAAATTTTTGCTTAATCATTATTTGTTAAAAAAGATCTCATGCCAAGCTATTTCTTAGCTCTTTCAATCGCTTCCACAATTAATTCTCTAGCTTTCGAGGCATCTTCAAAACCAGTAACTTTTACCCATTTTCCTTTTTCCAAATCTTTATAATGTTCAAAGAAATGTTTGATTTTATTGATCAAGTTTTCAGGCAATTCTTTGTAAGATTCAATTGACTCAAATTGCGAATTTAATTTTTTCGCTGGAACTGCGATGATTTTTTCATCCATACCTTTTTCATCTTCCATAATCAAAACGCCAACCGGTTTAACCGCAATTACAGCGCCTGGAACAACTGCGAAATCCGAAACCACTAAAACATCAGCCGGATCGCCATCATCAGACAAAGTGTTAGGAATAAATCCATAATTACATGGATAATACATTGGAGTTGCGATGAAACGGTCAACAAAAATCGCACCACTTTCTTTATCCATTTCATATTTCACCGGATCAGCATTCATCGGCACTTCGATGATAACATTAACTTCATGCGGAGCATTTTTTCCAATTGCGATTTTTTCAATATTCATAGTTTTATTTATTTTAAGTTAAAAATTAGCAGACCTTTTCGCGCTTTTAGCAATCGAAAGCGGACCTGTCGCGCTGTAGCAAAGCGAAAGCGGATTAATTTACTTCCACAATCATCGCGCCACCTTGACCACCACCAATGCAGATAGTTGCAAGACCACGGTTTTTGCCGCGTCTTTTTAACTCGCGAAGTAAGGCAATAACAATTCTGGCGCCCGACATTCCAACCGGATGTCCAAGCGCAATCCCGCCGCCATTTACATTGAGAATTTCAGATTTTAACACGCCAATTGCCGGAGTGCCAAAATGTTTTTGGCAAAATTCATCAGATGCAAAAGCTTTTTGGCAGCCAATTACTTGCGCCGCAAAGGCTTCGTTGATTTCGACTAATTCCATATCTTGCAAAGATAAACCGGATTTATCAAAAACTTTTTTCGAAGCAAAAACTGGACCTAATCCCATGCGCGATGGATCTAAGCCAGCGTAAGCATATTCACGAATATAACCGATTGGTTCCAAGCCCAATTCTTTCGCTTTTGATTCGCGCATTAAAACTGCAAAAGCTGCTCCATCAGTGATTTGGGAAGAATTTCCAACTGTTACAGTTCCAGTAACTTTTTCAAAATATGGTTTTAATTTCGCCAGAGCTTCAATGCTTTGGCCTTTGCGCACGCCTTCATCTTCTTCAATCATCAATGAATTTTTTTCATCATTATTAAAAACTGGAATAATTTCTTGGGCGAAAGTTCCATTAGCAATTGCTGCTTCAGCTTTTTTATGGCTTTGAAGTGCAAATTCATCTTGTTCTTCGCGCGTAATTTTCAAATCTTTGGCGACATTTTCTGCGGTGCAGCCCATAATTAATCCTGAAATCGGATCAGTCAAACCTTGAACAATGCCAACGATCGGAGCTAAATAATTCAGGCGAAATTGCAAAAGCGCTTGGATTTTTTGACCAACCGTTTTGGCTTTTGATAATTGCGCAAAAAGCCCGGTCATTTTTTTGTTGTAAAGCAATGGAATATTGCTCATCGATTCAACGCCGCCGGCGAGAATTATTTCATTATCACCATTTAAAATTTTTGCCGCCGCACTTGAAAAAGCTTCCATTCCTGAAGCGCAATTTCTGTGAACTGTGAAAGCGGGAATTTTTTCTGGAAGTCCGGCTTTAAGTGCGATTACGCGAGCGATATTTGCGGCTTCACCTGGCTGTGCTACGTTTCCGATTATTACTTCATCAATCATTTCTGGATCAACTTTTGAACGCAAAACAACTTCTTTGACAATTCTAGCGCCAAGATCATGCGCAGTTACGTTTTTCAAGGATCCGCCAGCTTTTCCCATTGGTGAACGATAACCAGCGATTATTGCGATTCTTTCTTTCATAAAATTTAAGAGATTTAAGATTTAGAATTTAGGATTTAGGATATTTATACATCCAAACTGATTAAAGATATCAATCCCTAAAAAAATAAAATCTATTGCGGATGCGGCGATTCACTCGCCGCGTAGTAATTCAAAACAAACCCAAATTCGACGAAGTCGAATTTGATTAAATATAAATCCTAAATTCTAAATCTTAAATCCCTTAATTCATGTTAGATAAAAAATTAATCGATTTCGCCAATCATCTTGCCGATATTTCAGAAGCAATTGCGGTTAAATATTTCCGCATGGCAAACGGTGAAATCAGTAAAGACGACCATTCTCCGGTGACAAAAGCGGATCAGGAAATTGAAAAAATTATCCGCGATGCCATTGAAAAAAAATTTCCCAAACATGGAATTATCGGCGAAGAATATGGCGATAAAAATATTGATGCAGAATATTTGTGGATTTTAGATCCAATTGACGGCACTTCATCTTTCATTATTGGTCGTCCGATTTTTGGAACATTGATTTCATTAACGCACAAAGGCAAAGCGGTTTTAGGAATTATGAATCAGCCAATTACCAAAGAACGCTGGCTTGGTGTTGCAGGTTTGGGATCGTGGTTTAACGGCAAAGAAATTAAAACCAGAAATTGCACCGAACTTTCAGATGCCGTGATGTGCTCTAGTTCATCACATTATTTCCAAGAAAAAGATGTCGAGGTTTTAAAGAAAATTACTTCTTTAACCAAATATCAAAAACTCGGCGGAATTATTTATGGCGGAGATTGTTATTCTTACGCCTCGCTGGCTTCAGGATTTGTTGATATTGTAATTGATCCGGGTTTAAAAGTTTACGATTACGCGGCATTAGTGCCAATTATTGAAATGGCCGGCGGCATTGTAACAGATTGGAAAGGACGAGATTTAAAATTAAAATCCAACATACATTTAGTTGCTTGTGCTACGCCAGAACTGCATCGCCAAGTTTTAGAAATATTGAAGAATTAATGCTTAAAATGACGAGTTTCAATGAAATAAAGAGCAATTCCTTTTTCATCAGCTTTGGCAATTACTTCTTCATCACGCATTGATCCGCCTGTTGCGACAATGGCTTTGATTCCAAAAGATGCAGCGATTTCGATATTATCGGCAAATGGAAAAAATGCGTCAGAAGCTAAAAATCCGCCTTTGGCTTTATCAAGTTTTTTCTCACCATCAAAAAATTCGGCAGCTTTTTTGCAGGCAATTTCACAAGAATCAACGCGACTCATTTGACCAGCACCAATTCCCACAGTTTGAAAATCCTGAACCACAATTATCGCATTCGATTTCACATGTTTGCACACATTCATCGCAAAAATTAATTGCTCGATTTCAGTTTCATTAGCTGCTTTTTTTGTAACTAATTTTAGATCATTTTTTGTGATATTTTTTTGATCTAATTCTTGAATCAAAAATCCGCCCGATATTGATTTTACTTGAATTTCAGCCGATTTTTTAAAGTCGGCAATCAAAACTCGTAAATTCTTTTTCGCAGCTAAAACTGCTTGCGCTTTTTCGTCAATTTCACGCGCAATAATCACTTCAAAAAACATTTTAGAAAGTTCAAACGCCAAAGCTTCATCAATTTTTCCGTTTAGCGCCACAATGCCGCCAAAAGCTGATTTTGGATCAGACGAAAGCGCGCGCGCGTAAGCCTCAAGCAATGTTTCGCCAATTGCAGTTCCACACGGATTTGCATGTTTAATAATAGCACAAGCTGGTTTTTGAAATTCCAAAACCAAATTATACGCCGCATCAGAATCATTTAAATTATTATAGCTCAACTCTTTTCCCTGTAGCTGTTTGGCATTTACAATTCCAGAATTTGAAGTTGAAAAAACCGCCGCTTTTTGGTGAGAATTTTCACCGTAACGCAATTCTTGTTTTAAGTTTCCGCGCAGTGAAAAATCACTTTGGTTAAACCAGCCAGAAATTGCCAAATCGTAATCAGCGATGTTTTTAAAGGCTTGCGCCGCCAGTTTTTTTCTAAATTCAAAACTTGTAGCGCCAGAATTTTTTTCCATTTCTGCCACCAAATTTTCATATTGTGCCGACGATGTAATTACAGTTTTATAAACAAAGTTTTTCGAAGCCGAACGCACCATCGCCGGCCCGCCAATATCAATGTTTTCAATGATTTCTTCTTCATCAGAAGTTTTAGCAACTGTTTCCACAAATGGGTAAAGATTGATTATCAGCAAATCAATTGAATCAATTTGATGCGCCGCCGCCGCTTTCACATGCTCAATATTATCAAGCACCGCCAACAACGCGCCGTGAACTTTCGGATGCAAAGTTTTCACCCGCCCATCCATCATTTCAGGAAAACCCGTAAATTCAGAAATATCTTTATTGGCGATATTATTTTGCGTTAAAAGTTTAGAAGTGCCACCAGTAGAAATTATTTCAACACCTTGTGAAACCAGATATTTAGCCAGCTCAAGAATTCCTGATTTATCTGAAACTGAAATTAGACAACGTTTTATTTTTTGTAGATTTTGCATTTTTATTATTTGCTAGTTTTATTTTATTGTTTGTAAAATTTTCTGAAATCCTTCTTCAACAGTCAAATTTCCATTATCAATTACAACCGCTCCGTCAGCAATTTTAAGTGGCGCATCTTCGCGGTTTAAATCATTTTCGTCACGTTTTTTTAACTGTGCTAAAATTTCATCAAAGGAAGTATTTAACTGCAAAAATCGGCGCTGCGCCCGAATTTCAACATCAGCAGTTACAAAAAATTTATAATCGGCATCAGGACAAATTACGGTTGTAGTGTCCCGCCCATCAAGAACCGCGCCACCATTTTTTTCTTTGCCTTCGCGTACAAAGTTTTTTTGAAAATTAAAAAGTGCCGCCCGAAGTTTCGGATTTTTGGCAATGATTGAAGCCACCGCACCAACTTTTTCACTAAATAATTCTTCCGGCTCTAAATCGCTTTCGGAAATATTTTTTACCAATTCCAAAATATGCTCTTCAAATTGCGCCGGCGCAATTCCGCGCTCCATCACGCGAAACGCCACAAGTCGATAAAGCGCGCCAGTATTGAGATAAGGCACATTAAAATGCGCCGCAATTTTTTTCGCCAAAGTTCCTTTTCCCGAAGCACTTGGTCCATCAATTGCGATTACTAAATTTTTTTTCATTATTTTTTACTCTTTTTGTGAAAGGCTTTCTAGCCATTTTATCCAATCATTAAACAAAAGACATTTCTCCCTTATTTCTTTTAGACCAATATCTTCAGCTAAAGGGATTCCGCTGGTTATTTTCGCATAGTTGGAAACAATTTTTTCAATTCTTTTACTAGGAGCGGTTTCTTTACTGTCGTTTATTTCTTCTGGTGATTTTATCTTTAAAATTTCTTCAAATTTACTTTGAATTTCTTGTTCAACTCTTTTGTCCCCATCGCTTAACCTAGAAGACATTTTTTTTGTATTTGAAAACAACAAACCTTCAAACTCATACATCTGAACATAAGGCTTAAATCTTCTAATTACTGTATCACCAACCATTTTTTTTACTGCTTCAAAAATTGCATATTCAACAATTCGTTTTTTTTCTTTGTAATCGTTTTTACTTCCTGCATCAACTCTTCCCGGAATGTCAGATTTCATTCCATAAAAATCAAAAAATGTTGTGCAAAAAGCTGTTCTATCGTTTTGTAAAAAATTAATAATATCACCAAAAACTCTCTCATTTCTAATATCTCCACCTTTTTTGCCCGGCTTTCCTATTATTGGAGAAGAGATATTAATTCCAAATCCCAATAGGTGTGGCACTATTATCTTCTTTACAAAATCTCTTTCGGTTGGGCCTTCGCAAATAATTATAACTCGAGTCATTGTGGCATTCCTCCGAAAATATCTTTTTCCCACAATTCACCAAGCGTGTAATCTTCAAGCCATCGATCTAAATCCTCTTTGCTTAAACCACCTTCTTCGCTTTTGTCAGGCAATCTGCGGAACACCGTTTCATCATTCTTACGATCAGCAATTATCAAGTCTTCAGGATCAAATTGACTGATGAGATTTGTGCTTTGTGTTGCAATTATTACCTGTTTTTTTGAGGCTTTAATTAATTCAGATAAAATGTTTAAAGCGTAAGGATGCAAACCAAGTTCAGGCTCATCAATAATAATAGTTTCAGGCTGAAATTCTTCGGGCTGTAAAAACACAGTTGCTAGACAAATAAAGCGCAAAGTTCCATCCGATAAAGCATGGATGCTCATTGGAAAATCTCTTCCTCGTTCAAACCAATTAAGAACGATGTATTCGTTCAAAGAAGAGAAGGTAAAATTTCCAAAAAATGGGGCTACAAGCCTTACAACCTCAACTATTTTGTCGTAAGATTTTTTATATTTTTGTTCTAAGGTCGCTAGAAATGAAGCCAGATTTTTGGCATCAAATCTTAGAAATTTATCATCTTGCGATGGCGAGGGTTGCTTTACTGCAGCTCTTCTTCCGGTGTCATGAAAGTGATAATGTTGCCATGCTTTAATTGCTTTTATAGTATATTGATAAACCTTGTTATCATTTTCACGCTCTTCAATTTTACTTTCTTCGTGACCAGAGCCACATGGATAATCTCCCCCTATATTCCAATATGCATATTCTTTGGCGAAAACCATTTTGTTGTTTTGCGTAGGAGATAATTCAAATTTGTAGCCATTGTTTCCAAAATATAATTCTCCGTTTATCTGCTCTGTAACTTTTCTTCCATACCTCAGCAATCGATCTGCCCCTCCATTTTCTGCAACAGCAAGTTGAAAATAAGTCTTAACATTATCTGGCTTGTAAAGCATCTGATTCACCATCTTAAGAAACCCAATGAAGTTGGATTTCCCCGCACCATTAGCGCCAATAAGAATATTGGTTTTCCGAATTTCTAAATCACATTCCTTGATAGATTTATAACCAGAAATTTTTATGCGCGTTAGTTGTTTTCCACTCATATAAATTTGAAAGAATTACTTTTTTGAAAGATTTACAGGTTTTTGATAATTTTCTAGAGCTGATTTTGTTAGTTTTTTTTGATATTTGTTTTTTTAAAAAGTTCTGGAGTTTGTGAATCTGGTTCGTTTTTTGGCTTGGCAATTTTCAAATTTATTGGCATTGGAAAATCAACTCCCATCAAAATTGCTTCGCCTTCGCTTAAAGATGGCAAAAAAGATAAAACATATTTTGAACCTTGCGGAGATGCGTTTTCAATGGCTTGGCGGTCAAATTCGTTGATTAATCGATGCGCCAAAAAACAACCCATTTGACTTAAAACGCCTTGCGGAATGTCGCGCGGTCGCTGCGTTGCAAGGCACAAAAACAGCCCAAATTTTCGACATTCTTTGGCAATGCGCTCGAAAGCGTCGAGTTTAAATTCGTTGGAATATTCGTCTTTGATTTTTTCAACTCTAAAGGCTTGATGCGCTTCGTCGAGGAAGAGAATTAGCGGGTTTTTTGTAAAAAGTTTTTCGCTGCTTTTTGTTTTGGTTTGAGCTTTTTTAAGAAAAAATCGCCCAATGGCGTTGATTAAAATTTCTCTTAAATTGCTCTCGGATGAGACTTGGCTGGTGTTGATTATTAGGAGTTTTTGTGCTGTTTCTGGTTCGTAAAAATCTTCGAAGCATTTTTCTAAGTCGGAGTCAGATTCTTGTTTTTCATTAAATCCAAAAACATGCGAAAAATCAGAATTAAATAATTTTGTAGAAACCTTCATTTTTAGAGTGGTGCAATATACCTTTTGCGTTTTGCTCTCTTTCCAAAAATCATCAATACATTCTTTGTCAATTTGCTCGTTAAGCTTGGTAATATCAAAATATGAGTCAGGAGCTTCTATTTTGTGAGCGTATTTGCGATATTCTGTTTCGTAAATTCTTCTTGTTTCTGGCGTTTTGTTGATGAGATCGTTTACAAGCAATTCACCTGAATATTTTTCATCTTTTAAAATCTTTGCCAACTTCAAGCTCTTTATCGCATTGTAAAGAATTGGCGCTTGTGAATTTTCAGACGGTGGAAAAAGCGCAAACAAATCAGATTCTGTAAGATTCTTGTAATCCAAATAAATGTTGCCGTCGTCGGCTTTTTTGCCAAACTTTCTTCTCTCAACTTCTTTTTCTTTATCTCTTCCAAGCCCATCAAACTCGCCAGTTGCATCAAGCAAAACAATTTTAACGCCTTGCTCTTTTGTCAACATTTCTTCAATTAATTTGGCGATAGTAAAACTTTTGCCGCCGCCCGTGGTGCCAACAATGCCTAAGTGGCGACCAAAAAGTGCGTTTGCCGAAATTTCAATTTCCAAACTTTCATCTTGCGGCAAAGTGGCAATTTTTAACAAGTCTTCGCATTCATCTTTTTTGCCAAAATCTTTTAAAAATTGTGCCAAAAATTTGGACGAACAAACATAAACTTTGGCGCCAACTGGCGGATATTGATCTAACCCTTTTTTTGCCTTCATTCCTTTCTTCGGGTCGCCAAAAATTTCAAACGCTAATTGAATTTCAACCCTGCCAATTGGCTGCATTTTATCGTCATTTAAAAAAGATTTTTCGCTTAAAAAGCTGCGCTCTTTTTCGGGCAGTTCTACTGAAATTATTTTGGCTAAAAATCCGCAATCTTCGCCTTCGATAATCACAAAATTTCTTACCACGCCGCCGTGTAAAACTTCGCCTTCGTGGTAAAATTTTTTGAGCAAATTTGAGTTAGGAAAATGAATTTGCGTGATGTCGGGCGCAACCTTTGAAACATAGCCAATAAAGCGATGGTGGCTAAATGGGTTTTTTGGTCTTAGCTCTTTTGTTTCTGTTTTTTCTTCGTCTTTATTATTCACTGATTTTTTCCTCATTTTTTTTAGGAGCTTTTAAGGCTTCTTTGAGCGCTTCATCAATGGCTTCTTTCAAGGTTTTTTCTCTTTCGTTTTCATAAGAAATTTCGGGAAGTTCTTTAACGAAATCTTTAAATGTCGCTCCAAAAAACATTATGCGCGCCGAATTTTTGGCGTGGTTAATTAGCATATTTTTAAGATTTTCGTGCTCTTCTTCTTTAGTTTTTTCGCCATCAACATTTGGATCAACCACAATCACTTTCAAACTAAGGTTAGAATCAACAGCCTCTTCGATCATTCGGTTAACGTGAGCATCGCCAAAACTATAACCAATAATCATCAAAGTTGTGTTGGTGGCTCTCAAAGAAATTTGAAAGCGCGAAATCATTTCGTAAAACGGCATTTGATAAGATTCTTCAAATTTTGAAGCGTTTGGATAAATCAAAAGCGGTTCTTCGTCTTTTTTAATTTGGCTTTTATCTAATTTTTTTATTTCTCTGCCTTCAAGTTGCCAAGTCACCGAACCGTGCATTTTGTAAAGGTGAAAAACTTTGTCGTAAAAATTCTCTTCTTTGTGAATGCGACTATTTTCGCGCTGCACAATGTCTAAATCAAAATCGGTGCTGTTGAAAATTCTTTTCTCGTTGAAGCAAAAACCATCAATCACCACCGCTTTAATTTCGCTGGCGGCGTCTTCAAAAAAAGTGTCGTAATTTAGCGTGAAAATTTTTGCCCGCGGACTGGTTTTTTTGCGAGCGGCGAGGATTTTTGTTAGGAAAGTTTGGTGAGTTTTGGGTTCTGAATTCGGCACAGAACAAAGTTTTTTTATTTGAGTGTTAATTTCTTTGATTTGATCCGAAATTTCTTTGTTTTCTTCTCCTCTATTTTTTGCTGCCTTTCTTTCAATTTCTAAGCGAGAAAGCAGTTCTTCTAAATTTTTTTTATCAAAAAATTTTTCTTTTTTTATTTCCTCAATCTTCTTTGTAACTAAACCTAAAACTTTATTTAAATATAATTCTTTCTGAGCTTCTACTTCGTCTTTTCCCAAAAGCTCTTCCCAGATTTCAGAAACGCTTTTTCCACCACCATCCATTGAAGAACCAGCTCCCGTTAAAATAACCAAATTTTCTGATTTTAACGCTTCTTTGCATTTGTCTTCGATTGCTTTTGCATGAATTTCATTAGCCTTTGCTTCGGCTAAAGCTTCGTCTTTTTTACGCAAAAAATTACCTCTCTTTTTATCCAAAGAAACTTCGTAAGAAATTTGATCGTCTTTACTTAAAAACAAAAATTTTTTAACCACTTCTTTTTGATCAGTTCCGTTTTTCATGTATCTAACCTGATTTAATTTACCGACTTTAATAAAAACCAACAATCTATTGCGGATGCAGCGATTTACTCGCTGCGTAGCAATGCAATTTTAACTAAATTTTGCCCTAGCAAAATTTAATCCTAAAGCATCTCCCCCATTTTTTTGGTCTTCAAAATCTCGCGGGCTTTGGCATATTTATCATCATGCCAAAAAATTAGGCAACCGTTGCAACCTTTGCCGCAGCAGCCATCAACACCAATTCGCGGCGTTCTTGGCGAGGTTTGTTCGTCACCAACTTCGAGCGCGGCAAAATATTTTTTGCGTTTATTTTCGTATTTTTCCACGCGAACATCGCCCGCTTCTAATTGATGCGATAATTGACGCGATTCTACTTTTAATTTTTCAGACTCGATATTCATTTTTTCTTTACGCACCAAAGTCATCGGCACTAAAAGTTCTTTCAATTTTTCTTTGTTAAATAAATGAAAATCAGCGGCTGGAATTTTGAAAAGTGGTCTTTGTCCAGCATGAAGTTTATCTGACACTTCATGATCAACATATTCACCGGCGGCATTTTGTTTGATTTTTTTAAATTCGTAAATCCTAAGTAAAATCGGCTCTCTTTGGTAAGGCGATAAAAATTCTAAAACATCGCCCGCATCCATACGGTTCTTGCCTTCAACGATGATATTATCGCCATCCCAATCAATAATTTTAGCGGTAAATTCGTAAAAAGAAGTTGATCCGGTGCTTTCATAATCATGCGCCAGATTAGTCAAACGGCCATCGTGAAAAGCCAAAGTGTAACCGCGATTAGCGATGGAATTAATTTCATCCATATAATCATCAGCATTCCAGTTTTTAGGATTTTCCATATAATCATCAATCGCCGCGCGATAAACGCGAGCAACGGATCCGGCGTAAAATTCGGTTTTGTTGCGACCTTCAACTTTAAATGAATCAAGACCCATTTTAATATATTCGTCAAGTTTAGGCAACAAACAAAGATCTTTCGAATTTAAAATGTAAGAACCATGAACATCTTCTTCAAAAGGCAGAAACTGGCCCGGACGCACTTCTTCTTCTAAAAAGAAATCGAACATTTCTTTGTTGGTTTCGTTGATTTCAATTTCATGTTCGGTGTTATCTTTGAGTTTTATTTTTAATTTATAACCCCATCTGCAACTGTGCGCGCAGCTTCCCTGATTGGCTCCGCGTTCGGCTAAAAAGTTTGAAAGCAAACATCTTCCCGAATAAGTCATGCATAAAGATCCATGAATGAAAGTTTCAATTTTTATATTTGGGCATTTTTGGCGAATCACCGCAAGCTCTTCAAAACTCACTTCGCGCGCCATTACAACTAAACTCGCACCTTGTTTTTCCCAAAAATCCACGGTTAACCATGAACAAACATTGGCTTGGGTTGAAATATGCAATTCCAATTCTGGAGCGCGTTCTTTGACGAATTGAAAAACGCCGGGATCAGAAACAATAAGTCCGTCAGGTTTAACTTTTTTTACGGTATCAATAAATTCTGGAAGTTTTTCGATGTCTTTATTATGCGAAAAAAGATTCAGAGTTAAATAAACTTTTTTGCCGCGCGAATGAGCAAATTCAATTCCCTCCACAACATCTTCCAAAGTGAAGCCCGATTTTACGCGCAGCGACATGTCGGGCGTTCCGCAATAAACGGCATCGGCACCATATAAAATAGCAGTTTTTAGGCGATCGAGAGTTCCTGCGGGAAGAAGCAGTTCGGGCTTTTTCATAATTTATTTTTTAAAAATGTGAGATCAGAGCTTTAGTGTAAGACTCTTTTGGGAGCGAATAATTTGGGATTTTTCACCAGATTCAACAATTTGTCCAGATTTTAAAACCACTATTTGATCAGCAATTTGAGCAACCACATCAAGATCATGCGAAATGAGAATATAAGAAATTTTTTGAACCTCTTGAATTTCAGCTAAAAGTTTTAAAATTTCATTCTGGGTTTTGAGATCGAGCGCCGAAGTTGGTTCATCCAAAACCAGAATTTTTGGGTTTAAAATCAAAGCCCGCGCAATTGCAACTCTTTGGCGTTGGCCGCCGGAAAGTTGATGCGGATAATGATTTTTTAAATTCAGATTTAGCTGAAGTTTTTTCATTACAACATCAACTTCATGAGTTTGGTTTTTTAAACCGTTAATTAACAAACCTTCTTCGATAATATCTTTTACCAACATACGCGGATCAAGGCTAGAAAATGGATCTTGAAAAATAATCTGAATATCGCGGCGCAATTCTTTATTATTTTTTAGCCAGTTTTTTTCACCAAAAAAATTTATTTCACCCGCAAAAGAAATCAAATTGGTTAAAGCCAGCGCAGTCGTTGATTTTCCTGATCCGCTTTCACCAATTATTCCCAGATTTTGTCCTTGTTGCAGCGAGAAATTCAAATTTTTATTAGCGTAAAAATTTTCTTTTTTGAAAAAAGATTTTTGCAATTGATGAATTACGGAGAGATTTTTTACGTTTAATATTTCACCTCCAAAAACTTTATTTTCTTTACGAGAGCTTAACTCATGAACTTGCGCCTGGCGGTTTTTAATGATTTTACCATCTTCCATTTCAATAATTTCATCAGCAATTTTACTGACCGCACGAAAATTGTGAGAGATAAATAAAACCGACAATCCTAATTCATTTTTTAAGCGCAAAATTAAAGCCAAGATTTCATTTTGTATCACAACATCAAGCGCCGTTGTTGGTTCGTCAGCAATTAGAATTTTTGGATTATTTGCCAATGCAATTGCAATCATCACACGCTGTTTTTGCCCGCCAGAAAGCTGGTGCGGATAGGAATTTAATCTTGAAGAAAAATTTTCTAATTCCACCATTTTCAATAATTCTAAAACGCGATTTTGTAAATTTTTCTTAGAAATTTTTGGATTATGAATTGTTACAGCTTCAGCAATTTGATCACCAATTTTATGCAGCGGATTTAATGAAGTATTTGGATCTTGAAAAACTAAACCAATTTCTTTGCCACGAATTTTGCACAGTTTTTTTTCATCAATTTCCAGCAGATTTTTCTCATCAAAAATAATTGCACCTGAAATTTTTGCTTTAGGCAAAAGCCTTGTTATAGCAAGCGCTGTCACCGATTTTCCTGATCCACTTTGACCAACTAATGCTGTGATTTTTTTAGGAAATAAATCAAAAGAAACGCCTTTTACAACCTGATTTTTTTCAAAAGAAACCGCTAAATTTTTAACAGATAAAATCGGCATTGAGGTAAAAATTTATTTTAAGAAATGACATAAAAACCGCCGACATTTTTATTATTCATTGATGAAATCGCCGCGAGCATTATTTTGTAGCATTTTCTAGATGATATTACTTGAGCAATAGTTTTCACTATTGTTTCAAGAATATCTAAAAAATTTCCACGATTACCTTTAGAAAATTAAAAAGAACCCTGACCTCTTTTTCTAAAACTGGATACAAAATCGATGCGATCCTAAATCTTCCAACAAACTCAGGGTGAAGTTGTAAGATAGTTTCCAGAAATTTAGATTAATTTAGATTAATTTAATTAAATCTAATAATTACAATACCAGAACCTCCATTGCCACCAACTCTAGGATCGATATTTCCACCTCCACCTCCTCCACTTCCCGTTCCATTAGCGCCGCTAGTTTTAACTTGATTTGCTGATCCACCATTTCCTCCATTCACCGTACCGCCGCCGCCGGCAACCACAAGCACCTCAGCCGTTCTGACACTAGGACATGTAAGGGCACTGTCGCAAACCCAACCCCCAAATCCCCTCTAAAATCCTCTCACTTTTCTGAATTATTTTCTTGTTATTAATAGTAAGTAGCGATTACTCCAGCCAACGTGATTGACTCCAAAGGCTTCAAACATAACAAAAGAGTCAGATATCGAGGAATCGCCAAAAATCAGTTCTCCGCCTTCATGCAGGCGATTACTTTTAACTTTAAAAGATTGGCAGTTC
>CAIZZE010000030.1 GCA_903937405.1 uncultured Alphaproteobacteria bacterium
AAGCATTAGAGGAAGCAAAATCTAATACTTCTAAATGGGCAGAAGAGATCAGTAAAACGCTCGCTGATAATAAAGAAGAGATCCTTAAACTGAAAAAAGTATCAGATGGAGCAAAATCTAGTGATCCTGCTCTCAGTCAAGAGATCATTAAATTGCAAAAAGAACTGCAAGAAGCATTAGAGGAAGCAAAATCTAATACTTCTAAATGGGCAGAAGAGATCAGTAAAACGCTCGCTGATAATAAAGAAGAGATCCTTAAACTGAAAAAAGTATCAGATGGAGCAAAATCTAGTGATCCTACTCAAAGCCAATGGAAAACAGATGGCACAAGAGATGTAACTTATCAATATCTTGTGGATAATAATTATGTGAGAAATGGTAAAAATCATTATTTGATTCCTGAAATTAGGGGTCGCGGACTTGAAGCTGTAACTCAGTATGCTACGGGTCTTCCAGTTTTTAATTATAAAGATTTAAACGAGTTTTCTCAAGATGCAGCCGAAGCTGGTAAAGAAGAATGGAATAAGAAGGACAATCGTTTATTATCCTCAATTGCCTGTATTGGTGAGGGAGAAGATAAGAGATATTGTGTTGTAACTTCTTCAGTAAGAGGTGTTACAAAAACTTTTATTTCTCAAACAGAGTTTAATAAAATTACGAGTGAGGCTACTTTATTCTATGAGGCTTGTCTTGAATCTGTTATAAAAACTAGTGCATTGGATGAAACTTTAGGGGTTTTGAATGCGGCTAAGGAGCGTTATAATAAAGATTCTCAGGGTACACTAAGTATAATTAAAAGTATAGATGATGAAATTGATGCTATAAAAGTTCGCAAGGCTTATATGAGCGATTTAATGACGAAGTCTGAATATTCTGAGGATAGTAGGGAGGATAGTAGGCTTGCTTACTTACATTTATACAACAACTTAGATATTAAGATTCCGGAAGAAATTAAATTTAATGAAGACGAAACAAGTAAATTCGAAACTGCAAAATCTAAAACAGTTGTTGATGATAATTCTTATAATGCAGCTTTAGAAACTTTTTTAAAAACTAATGCAGCTTGTTGTATTCTTGATACCCTTGAAGTAGCAAAAAAAAGGCTTGAAGAAGAAGCAGCAGGTTTATTAAAACAAAGCGTTGATCTTGCTGCTGTTGCACTTAAAGAATCGGCAATTAAGGAAATAAAAGAATATATCAAATATTTTGAAAAAGAAAAGCCACTTACTACAGCAACATTTCCAGAACAACAACAATGGTATGAAAATGTAGTTGGAGGTTTAATGAATATGGAGAACACAACCCTAGATTTGTTAAATGAAGATGAATATGGAAGAATTAAAAAAATTTTGGATCAAGTTATCAATGCAGAAGACAAAGAAAAAGAGGTTGCAGAGAAATTAATTGCAGTAGGCGTTGACGAAATTAATTGGGCTAAAAAGTTATTCGACGAAGAATTCGGTATCAAGACACTCAATCGACAAGAGAAGTTAGAAAAAGCTTCAGAGAAAGAAAAACAAGCAGCCAGACATTTAGCATCATGCAGCTATTCTCATAAAATGGCTAAGACGGTTGAGAGATCGATTGAAAATGAGGTGATTAATGGTCTTGATACTTTTGAAGTAAAAAGCATTGCAGAAGATTTTGCCAATGCACATGTTTATGAAGGTGAAGATAAAGAAGCATATGCAAAAGATGTTCGCAAACTTTTAAAAGCTCCATTACCACATGCCAATTTAAACGGGGTTGGATTTCACAGGCCTAGAGGAACCAGCATTGTATCGGTAGCTTTTAATTACAGCGAAGTTGGACATGAGGGTGAGTTAACGGGTAATACAGAAGCTTATCCGTATATTGACGGGAGTTATCATTGCTATATCGGATGTCGGGTTTGTAAAAAAGATGGAATGAAGATGACGGTTTGGGAAGATGGTAAGGCGGTTGCCGACAAAGAGTACAAAAGAGGTGATACAGTAATTGATCAAAACACAATTTCTTTTCTTGATCCAAAAACGCAAAAATATACTCCTGTTGAGGCTTCTCCAGCTTCATTAAAGGCTCATTTGGAGTCAATGAAAGAAAGTGGTAATCCTTATCCTGGAAGTGTTGAAAGCATTATGGCTCAATATAAAAAAATGCAGATTAAAGTCACATCGCAAGTTAATAATGCTACTGCAAAAGAGCCTGATATTGAACGCAAAGTATCAATAATGCATAAAGGAGAGACGCTTTCTTATAATGCCGATGATCCTCAAACCACAATTGGTAAGAAAAAAGTAGTGACAGAAGCGTGGATAATTAATAAAGAGGGTGAGTTAGAGCAGGTTAATGATAATTCTTTTGGTAAGATTGAAGAGGGGCAACCGCAATTCGTTAAAATGAATGAAATTTTATTACCGGATGGCGCCTCTATTTCTCTATATGTAAAACTTTCAAATAATAATGGAGAAGTGATTTGCGAATCCGAGCCTTGTGTTGAATGTAAGGATCCTGATGGTGGAAAAAAGAAATTTACGGAATTAACTTCCGATAACATAAAAGATCTAATTAAAAAAAGAGCTAGTCATATGGATGAAGATGATATAGAAGAGGAAGCTGCAAAATTATTTAATCGTGCTGTAAATGATTGTAAAAATACAAAACTTATATTGCCTTTAGCTAATGATAGTAATGAAAACTATAAAATCTATACTCCAACCGATGTTGTTGGTGCAGGAAGAGGGGACACTGATAATAAGCCTTGTTCTACTTTATTTGGAGGAAGACCAAAAGCTATTAAATTGGGAGATGTTAACAAGTTAGCGACCGTTCCTGAAGTTGGGATTGTAAAAAGAGTAATTGGTATATAATCTAATCCAATGTTTTCCACTAAAAATCCCAATCCAAAATTTGATGTAATCGTAATCGGTGCCGGTCATGCCGGCATCGAGGCGGCTTGTGCTGCGGCGAGGATGGGGAGTTCGACACTTTTAATTACGAAGAAGGTAGAAAATTTAGGTGAGATGTCTTGTAACCCTGCAATTGGCGGAGTTGCGAAGGGAACGATTGTAAAAGAGGTTGATGCGCTTGATGGTGTAATGGCAAAAGCAATCGATATGGCGGGAATTCATTTTCGGATTTTAAATGCTTCTAAAGGTCCAGCGGTTCATTCACCGCGTGCGCAGGCTGATCGCGAGCTTTATAAAAAAGCGGTAAATAAAATTTTAGAAAATTACGAAAACCTCGAAATTGCTTTTGCTTCAGTTGAAGATATTGAGATTAAAGATGGACGCCTTTGTGGCGTGGCTTTGGATGATGGTCAAAAAATTTCTGCGCCTTCAGTTATTTTAACAACCGGAACTTTTTTGCGTGGCGTAATTCATATCGGAGATCAACAAACTCCAGCTGGTCGTGTTGGAGAAACGCCATCTTACGGAATTTCCAAAACTTTAGAAACTCATAATTTTATGCTGGCGCGCCTTAAAACCGGAACACCGCCGCGCATTGATAAAAATTCGATTAATTTTGTCGGTTTGGAAGAGCAGCCTGGTGACACTCCGCCGCAGCCTTTTTCTTATATGAATAATGAAATCAAGGTGCCACAGATTCATTGTTACATAACTTACACCAACCAAAAAACTCACGAAGTTATAAAAAATAATCTTCATAAATCTGCAATGTATGGCGGATATATTGAAGGAGTTGGTCCGCGTTATTGTCCATCGATTGAAGATAAAATTCATCGTTTTTTTGACAAAGAGCGTCATCAGATTTTCTTAGAGCCAGAAGGTTTAAACAGCGATCTTATTTATCCAAATGGCATTTCAACTTCACTGCCGCTTGATGTTCAAATTGAGTTTTTAAAAACAATTCCTGGTTTAGAAAATTGCCGCGTTACGCAAGCCGGTTACGCGATCGAATATGATTTTGTTGATCCGCGCGAACTTTTACCAACTCTTGAAACCAAAAAAATTCGCGGCCTATTTTTTGCCGGACAAATTAATGGAACTACAGGCTATGAAGAAGCTGCAGGGCAGGGAATTGTTGCTGGAATTAACGCTGCTTTAGTTGCAAGCGGCTCGAAAGAAGAATTTATTTTAAACCGCGCTTCTAGCTATATCGGCGTGATGATTGATGATTTGACAACACTTGGAACTAATGAACCTTATCGCATGTTAACTTCGCGCGCCGAATATCGTTTAAGCATTCGTGCTGACAATGCTGATATGCGTTTAACCGAAATGGGAATAAAAATCGGCGTTGTAAAAAGTGAGCGCGAAAAGTTTTTTTACGAAAAAAAATTAGCAATCGAAGAAAAAACTACTTTGCTTGAAGGTTTAAAAATTTCTCCCACTAAAATTACGGAATATGGAATTCCGATGAAACAAGATGGCGTGGTGCGAAATGCAATGCAGCTTTTGGCTTTTCCGGAAATTAATTTTGAAGCGCTTGAAAAAATCTGGCCGGAAGAAATTTCTCAAATTGATGCAAAAATAAAAAATCAAATTTCCATCAATGCGCTATATAGTTCTTATCTGAAGCGCCAAGAACAAGACTTGGCAATTTTTCGCCAAGATGAGAATATGAAAATTCCACTTGATCTTGACTATAACAATATTCAAAGTCTGTCGCTTGAAGTGCGTGAGAAATTAAAAAAATTTCGTCCGGTGACTATTGCCGCAGCCTTCAAAATACAGGGAATAACGCCTGCTTCAATAATGGCAGTGATGGTTTACATCAAGAATAAATTTTAAAAAAAATCAAAGGCAATGTTAAATAATTTTATTCGCTTCTTATCGAGAAATTTTGTAGTTTTTTTTGCAGTAATTTCGTTGCAAATAATCTCTGGAGTAGCTTCTGCGGAAAGTTATGTTTCGACAAATGATGTAGTTAAAGAAATAGAAAAAACCCTGCTTTTTGATCAAGGATCGCGTGAAGAAATTAATGCTTTTGCTGCGAAAAAAAAGAAGCCAAGAAAAAGTGATTATACAATTAAAGCTGGCGTAACTGATGAGAAAAACGATGGCCCAAGCGACATGGATATAACAGTTACTGATTCAAAAGCACTTAATCTTGATGTTAAAGAAAAAGAAAAACTGGCTTATAATGCTGCATTAACAGGGCAATATGAAGCTGCAATTGAGCTTTATAAACAGGTTTTAAAAGCTGAACCTGACAATTCTTACGATAAATTTTCACTGGCAGTTGTTTATCAAAGAATCGGACAATTCCGCCAAGCTAAAACTTTATATTATCAATTATTAAAAACTAATCCAACAAATCAGGAAGAAATAATCGGAAATCTTTTGTCAGTTTTAGTTGAAGAATCTCCAAGAGATGCTGTTTATTTGCTTTCGCGCTTAACAGTTCAAAATCCTGGGTCAGCCTATATTTTTGCACAAGCTGCAGTTGCTTATGACAGAATTAAAAATTATGACCAGGCGATAATTTTGTTGCAAAAAGCTATCTCAATTGATCCGAATAATGCTGATTACCAATATAATCTGGCGGTGATTTATGACAAAACTTCTCAATTCCAAAAAGCTTTAGACATGTATGCAAATGTTGAGCAAAACTATACTGACGACAACTCATCAGTTCCAATTGAACAAGTTCGCAATAGAGAGGCCGCAATAAGAAGTAAAATTTAAGCCGAATCCCAAACCCAAAATTCAATTAACTTTTATCATGATTGAAAAAATTCTTACTTACGCCAAGAAGCAAGGTTGTTCAGATGTTCACATCACAACTGGATCTTCACCAATGTTGCGTATTGATGGAGAAATGGTGGCAATTCCAAATGCGCCGCAGCTTACAAATGCACAGGTTCTTGAAATGCTTTATTCGGTGATGAATGAAGTTCAGAAAAAAATGTATGAAGAAAAATGGGAATTAGATTTTTCAATTCAAGCTGGAGCAGACCTACGTTTCCGCGTTAATGCTTTTAAAACAATTTACGGTGCTGCTGCGGTTTTTCGTGAAATTCCAAGTGAAATAAG
Source organism: uncultured Alphaproteobacteria bacterium (assembly GCA_903937405.1). Classification (GTDB taxonomy): domain Bacteria; phylum Pseudomonadota; class Alphaproteobacteria; order Rickettsiales; family UBA1997; genus UBA2645. Next base: position 5,979 of record CAIZZE010000030.1, read on the forward strand.
AAGTCTTTCTGCATTACATGCGCCTGAAATTGTGCGTGGTTTGGCTAATGCTGCCAAAGGATTAATTCTGGTTGTTGGTCCAACTGGTAGTGGAAAATCAACTACTCTTGCAGCTCTGATTGATCAAATAAATACAATGCATTCCAGTCACATAATTACGATCGAAGATCCGGTAGAATTTATTCACAAAAATAAAAAATCCTTAATCAACCAACGCGAAGTTGGAAATAGCACTTTATCATTTGCGAATGCCTTAAAAAGCGCTTTGCGCGAAGATCCAAATGTAATTTTAGTTGGTGAGTTGCGTGACGTAGAAACAATTCAATTAGCTCTGACTGCTGCCGAAACTGGACATTTGGTTTTGGGAACTCTTCATACTAGCTCATCAGCTCAAACTATAAACCGCATGATCGACGTTTTTCCATCGGAAGATAAAGCCGTTGTTCGTACCATGCTTTCAACTTCAATCAAAGCTGTAGTTTCGCAGCGTCTTTTAAAGAAAAATGGTGGTGGTCGAGTAGCAGCTTACGAAGTAATGATTGCCAATTCTTCAATTCGTAACCTGATTCGCGAAGATAAAATTCCGCAAATTAACTCAATCATTGAGCTCGGCAAAAAAAACGGCATGTGCCTGATGAAAGATTCTATAACAGATTTATTGACCAAAGGTATTATCTCGCAAGAAACCGCGGATGAAGCTTTGCTGGTTAACGAATAATAAAATCAATATGAGGAAGTTTAAGTAATGAGATCAATTTTTAGAAGAAAATCTATCGAGAGTGCGCTTGAAGGAGCGAGTAAAAATTCATTAAAGAAAACTCTGGGAGCATTTGATTTAATTTTGCTTGGAATTGGTTGCACAATCGGAACTGGAATTTTTGTTTTAACCGGTATCGCCGCCGCTGAATATGCTGGTCCTGCCATTTCAATTTCTTATGCACTTGCAGGTTTGGCCTGTATGTTTGCAGGTTTAGCTTACACCGAACTGGCTGCAATGGTTCCGGTCGCCGGAAGTGCCTATACTTATTCTTATATAATTCTTGGTGAATTTATCGCTTGGTTAGTTGCTTGGGGATTAATTCTAGAATATACAGTTGCTGCTTCCACGGTTGCCGCTGGTTGGTCAGGATATTTTGTCGGTATTTTAAATGCCGGTGGAATTCACTTGCCAGAATATTTGATAAAAGTTCCATCGGAAGGCGGAATGATAAATCTTCCCGCGATTTGTATTTCCTTATTCATTGGCTGTTTATTGATTCGCGGAACTAAAGAAAGCATTGTGGTAAATCGCATTTTAGTTGGCATTAAGCTGGGCGTGATTTTTTTGTTTTTGGCGATTGCCGCTCCTCATATTAAAATGGAAAATTATGCTAATTTTTTCCCATTTGGCTGGCATGGCGTTAGTATTGGTGCTGCCACAATATTTTTTGCCTATCTTGGTTTTGATGCAGTCGCAACAACGGCGGAAGAATGTAAAAATCCCAATCGTGATTTACCAATCGGTATAATTGGAGGCCTTTTAATTTGTGCCTTGCTTTATGTTGCAGTTTCTTTGGTTTTAACCGGTATTGTAAATTTCAGTGAATTAAACAATGCCGAACCAATGGCTTACGCGCTTCGCGTTAATGGCAGCAATATTGGTTCAGCTTTAGTTGGAACTGGAGCAGTTACCGGAATGGTTGCAGTGCTTCTAGTTTTGATGTATGGTCAATCTCGTATTTTCTTCGTGATGGCCCGCGATGGTTTAATTCCGGCGGCTTTTGGTAAGCTTCATAAAAAATTTGGAACTCCATATTTAGGCTGTATTTTCTTAACTTTAGCCGTGGCTATAATTTCAGGATTTACGCCAATTCAAACCATGGGACAAATGAGTAGCCTTGGAACTTTGTTCGCCTTTACTGTAGTTTCAGTAGGAGTTTTGGTTATGCGTGTAAGAAAACCAAACGTTGAAAGACCTTTTAAATGTCCAGCAGTTTTCATCGTAGCACCACTTGCAATTTTGAGCTGTGGTTACTTAATGTATAACTTACTTTTAAAAACAGGGAAACCTTTCTTGATCTGGTTCTTAATCAGTATTTTGGTTTATTTCTGCTATAGTTACAAAAAAAGTCCTCTCAATAAAGTATCGTCAGACAAGCAATAATCAAAGCTTATGAATTTAATGCGTAAAAAGAGTATTCACTCGATCTTGGTGAATGCTGAAAAAAATACTTTAAAAAAAACGCTTAACGCTTTTGATCTAATCATGATCGGCATTGGCTGTACCATTGGCACCGGAATTTTTGTAGTTACCGGAATTGCTGCTGCAACTTACGCTGGTCCCGCAATTTCAATTTCATATTTATTGGCAGCATTCGCCTGCGTTTTTGCAGCTTTGGCTTACGCTGAACTAGCTTCAATGGTTCCTGTTTCGGGAAGCGCTTACACTTATTCTTACGCAATTTTAGGTGAATTTATCGCGTGGCTTGTGGGATGGGGATTAGTTTTAGAATATGCAATTGGCGCTGCAACCGTTGCAGCAGGCTGGTCGGGCTATGTGGTCGGAATTTTAAAAACCGGCGGAATTATAATCCCCGATTCTTTGGCTTTAGTTCCGGCGCAAGGCGGAATCATTAATTTACCGGCAATTTTTATTTCATTATTTATCGGCTTTTTATTAGTTCGTGGTACCAAAGAAAGCGTTACTCTAAACCGAATTTTAGTTGCTACAAAACTGGGCGTGATTTTTTTATTTTTAATCATCGCAACTCCAATGATTAAAACCGAAAATTGGTCTGATTTTATGCCTTTCGGAATTGGCGGAATTTTCATGGGAGCTGCAACAGTTTTTTACGCTTATATCGGTTTTGATGCAGTTGCAACCGCTGCTGAAGAATGTAAAAATCCAAAAAGAGATTTACCAATCGGCATTATCGCATCTCTTATAATCTGTACCATTCTCTATGTTGCAGTTGCATTGGTTTTAACCGGAATTTCTCCTTACGCCGATTTAAATAACGCCGAACCTTTAGCCCGCGCTTTAAGATTAAATGGTAGCAATATTGGTTCAGCTCTTGTTGGAACTGGCGCTATTGCTGGCATCACTTCGGTTTTATTGATTTTGATTTATGGCCAATCCCGCATTTTCTTCGTAATGTCACGCGATGGCTTAATTCCTTCTCCCTTCAGCAAATTACATAAAAAATATAATACGCCTTATGTCAGCGTAATTATTGTTTCAGTTGCTGTTGCTGTGATTTCAGGATTATTGCCTCTCAAAGTTTTGAGTCACATGACTAGTCTTGGAACCCTGTTTTCATTTATCGTAGTTTCGATCGGAGTTTTAGTTTTGCGCATTAAACAACCAAATCTGGTGCGCAATTTTAGATGTCCAGCAGTTTATGTTATGGTTCCGATGTCTGTGCTTTGCTGCGGCTATCTAGTTTACAACTTGTTGCTTGAAAATGGTTTTTGGTTTTTGCTGTGGTCGATTTTAGGTTTGATCTTTTATTTTGGTTATAGCTATCGCAATAGTCCGCTAAATAAATAATTTTGTTTATTACCTAAACTTCTCCACCGCATCGCGTGCCAATTGATCTGCCACTTCATTAAAGCGATTTCCGCTATGTCCTTTTACCCAAACCCATTCAATTTTATGGCGTGCTACTTCCGCATCTAAATCTTGCCAAAATTCTATATTTTTTATCGGTTTCTTATCCGCCGTTTTCCAGCCATTTTTTTTCCAACCAAAAATCCATTTTGTAATGCCATCCATTACATATTTACTGTCGGTATAAACTATTATTTCACTTGGCTTTTTCAATGTCTTAAGCGCTTCTGAAACGGCACGCAACTCCATGCGATTATTAGTGCTATTTTTTTCACCACCAGAAATTTTTTTTTCATGTTCTTTATAAAGCAAGACCGCTCCCCATCCACCAGGACCAGGATTTCCTGAACAAGCTCCGTCAGTATAAATTTCAATCTTAGACATTTGATAAATTTTTTAAAAATCTATGGGTTAAAAAACAGGTGACAAAAAGCAGTAAAATATTTCGTAAAAAAAGTGCGATTACAAAAATTGGCTCTTCTTTAGTCAGGGCTAAATAATTAGAAAAAATAAATGAGGTGGTCAGAAATATTAAAGAAAAAATTGCTAAAAGTTTCCACGAATGATTTTTTGCTAGCCAAATTGCTGCAATTGCTGCTAGCCAAACAAAAAATTGCATCGATAAAACTTTTTGAAAAGAAAGAAGTAATAAAATGGTGATTAAAGTAGCATCAAGAAAGTGATTTTCTGAAATAATAATTTTGCGTTCTGGCTTATTTTTATTAAACAAAATCCAGAAAATTGCTGCGTAAAAAAAGAGTAGGGTAAAGCTTCCTAAAAATTTGGTGATAATTTCCAGATAAAAACCGCCTTTAATATTCCATGATTCAAAATCATGATAAAGCGGCGAATGCTCATTTTGTAACAAATTATTAAACATTAAAAATGATGAATAAGTTGACTCTACCTGAATACCTCTTTTAGCATGAACCATCATATTTTTAATAAAATTATGGTCGGTATAAATTTCTAACGCACAAATGATAAAGATCAGCGAAGTTACAAAAAATAAGGATTGCAGACATATTACCTTAACCATTTTCTTACTATTAACCGATTTAAAAATTATCGCTATTGGCAAAGTAAAGGCAGGTACAATCTTATAGAAAAAACCAACTAAGGCATTAATAAAAAAACTGGTTTTTAATTTTGGATTCTTAGCTTCGAAAAAAAATAAAGAAGTCGTAAAAATTAAAGCAATTACAAGATCTAAACGATGATAAAGCAGACGAAACATTGCCAAAGTGAATAAGATGTAAAGAAGACTCATATAAGAAATTTCTTTTTCAGTCATTAAAAGACGTTTTTTGCAATAAAGTTGGCAAGTTTTTAGGCAAAAAAAATCAACCAAAAACATGAAAAAGGCGAAAGAAAGGTAATAGGGCGTAAAATCAATCTCCTTCAAGAGTAATCCGGGAAAATAGATAAAAATTAAAGTTAGTGGCGGATATTCTAAATTAAACTGGCTGTAAGGCGTAAGTCCTAGGTTTAACTTTTGAAAATAGGCTAAATAAAGCGAAACATCGGTGGCGCAGGGAAAGGATAAAAGCAGAGCGATGATTCTGGTCAAAATAAAGAATGCCAAAACCAGGTCGCCAGTTTTAATCGCGGGAAATTTCTTGAGATTTGATAATTGCTGCATCAATAGCTTTGGTAAAAATATTTTTTAAATCTGAATTTTTTTGCAGAACTTTTGTAGCAGCTGCGGTTGTACCATTTTTTGAAGTTACTGATTCACGTAATTCAGAAAATTTTTTTTCAGAAAATTCTGACATTAATGAGCTTCCTAAAAATAGTTTTTTAACCAGATTTTCAGATTCACTTTTTTTAATTCCGCATTTTATTGCAATCTCGGCAAAAATTTCTTGAAGTAAAAAAATATAAGCCGGTCCCGATCCAAAAATTGCGGTTGCTACATCAAATAATTTCTCATTTGAAATTTTAAAAGCTGAACCAAATTTATCAAAAATAGTTTTTAGTTTTTCGATTTCTACTTTTTTAAGATTTTTATTGCAGAGATAAGGGAAAATACCTTGCGAATATTGAATGGGAAGGTTTGGCATGGAGCGAACAATTTTTGCATCCTTGCCAAAAATTTTCTCAAAAAATTGAATTTTCTTTCCAGCTAAAATTGAAACAAAGATGGTTTTTTTGTTTAAAATTTTTGCTTTAGAAAACTCTTCCAAAATGGCTGCTGCATCTTGTGGTTTAATTGCTATAAAAACCAAATCAGCTTTATAATTTTTTGGCAGTTCTGCGATATTTTTTATGTAATCAAGGCCGGAAATTTTATTATCTTCCGACCTTTTTAGAATTTTTATTTGACTTGCTTCAAAGCTATTTTCTTCAAGTAGATTCTGAAGTATTATTGACCCCATTTTTCCACAACCTAGGAAGAAAATATTTTTCATATTTTTAAGCTTTCCTATCGGCAATCGCTTGTTTGATTGAAGCAATAGCTTTTGCTGGATTTAAGCCTTTCGGACAAGTATTCGTACAATTCATGATTGTGTGGCAACGGTAAAGTTTGAATGGATCTTCAAGTTCATCAAGTCTTTCTGCTGTTGCCTCGTCACGCGAATCAACAATCCATCTTTGAGCTTGCAGCAAAGTTGCAGGCCCTAAATATTTATCGCCGTTCCACCAATAACTTGGGCAAGAAGTTGAGCAGCAGGCACACAAGATGCATTCATAAAGACCATCCAATTTTTCACGATCTTTCGGAGATTGAAGTCTTTCTTCATTTTGGTTATCAGGAAGTTCAGCCTGTAGCCAAGGTTTGATTGATTTATATTGCTCGTAAAAATTTGTAAGATCAGGAACCAAATCTTTTACAACCGGCATGTGCGGAAGTGGATAAATTTTAACATCTGAACTTTTGCAATCGGAAATGGCTTTGGTACAAGCAAGAGTGTTAGTTCCATCAATATTCATGGCGCAAGAGCCGCAAATTCCTTCGCGACAAGATCTGCGGAAAGTTACCGAAGAATCATGATCAGATTTGATTTTGATTAAAGCATCCAAAACCATTGGGCCACATTCATCCATGTCGATTTCAAATTTATCGATATGGGGATTTGTTTTTTGTACATCTTCTGGGTTGTAGCGATAAACCTCAAAAACGCGCACATTTTTAGCGCCTTCTTTGGCTTTAAAAAGCTTTCCGGCTTTTTTATCGATTTGTGAATTTTTTGGGAGTGTAAATTCTGCCATAAGTTTTTGTTTTTATTTCGATAAAATTTTGATTTTTAGTAAACCCTTTTTTTAGGAGGGAAAGCCTGAACATCATTGCTTAGTGGTTTCAAAATCACTTCGCGATAATCGACTTTAGTATTTCCATTATTGTCACACCACATGATTGAGTGCTTCATCCAATTTTCGTCGTCTCTATCTTTGTAATCGTCGCGAGCCTGTGCGCCACGGCTTTCTTTGCGGTTTAGGGCGCAGGTAATTGTTACCAAAGATTGAGATCTTAAATTATCGAGTTCTAAGGCTTCAATTAAATCACTGTTCCAAATTAATCCGCGATCTTCAATTTTAAGATCGTCAAATCTCTTGAAAATTTCATGAATTTTTTCTACGCCTTTAGACAATGAATCTTCGGTTCTAAATACTGCGGCATGAAGTTGCATACATTTCTGCATTTCACCGCGAAGTTTAGAGGTGGAAGTTTTGCCGTCGGAATTTCTGATTTTGTCGAAACGCTCAATTGATTCAGCGCCGGCATTGTCAGGAAGTTCAGAATGTTTGGTATTTGTCTTAATAAGCTCAGCAGCCCGAATTGCGGCAGCGCGACCAAATACTACAAGATCAAGCAATGAGTTTGATCCCAAGCGGTTAGCGCCGTGAACTGAAACGCAAGCAGCTTCACCAATTGCCATTAATCCAGGAACGGCTTCGGTTTTACCATTTTTAACAGTTAAAACTTCAGCTTTGAAATTAGTTGGAATACCGCCCATATTATAGTGAACGGTTGGAAGAACTGGAATTGGCTGTTTAGTTACATCAACGCCGGCGAAAATTTTGGCGGTTTCAGAAATTCCGGGAAGTCTTTCGTGAAGGATTTTTGGATCCAAGTGATTTAAGTGTAAATAAATGTGATCTTTGTTTGGACCAACGCCACGTCCGGCTAAAATTTCCATTGTCATGGCGCGTGAAACCACGTCGCGGCTTGCTAAATCTTTGGCGCTTGGAGCGTAACGTTCCATAAATCTTTCGCCTTCCGAGTTAACTAAATATCCACCTTCGCCGCGTGCGCCTTCAGTGATTAAACATCCTGAACCGTAAACGCCCGTTGGATGAAACTGGACGAATTCCATATCTTGAAGTGGAAGCCCGGCGCGAAGTGCCATAGCGTTTCCGTCACCTGTGCAAGTGTGAGCAGAAGTAGCAGAAAAATAAGCGCGACCATAACCACCAGTTGCAAGTACAACAATTTGTGCTTTGAAGCGGTGCATAGTTCCATTAACCATTGAAAGAGCGGTGATACCACGACATATGCCGTTTTCCATGATCAAATCAAGCGCAAAATATTCGATGAAAAATTGAGCGTTATGTTTTAGAGATTGCTGGTAAAGCGTGTGTAAAATTGCATGTCCTGTTCTATCCGCAGCAGCGCAAGTTCTTTGAGCTGGTCCGCCTTCGCCGAATTCTTTAGTCATTCCGCCGAAAGGACGTTGATAGATTTTGCCTTCTTTAGTGCGCGAAAAAGGCACGCCGTAATGTTCAAGTTCGATAATTGCAGCTGGTGCTTCGCGACACATATATTCGATGGCATCTTGATCGCCTAACCAGTCTGAACCTTTTACGGTGTCATACATATGCCAACGCCAATCATCATCGCCCATATTTCCTAAAGCAGCAGAAATTCCGCCTTGTGCGGCAACTGTATGGGAGCGGGTTGGGAATACTTTTGAAATACAAGCCGTTGACAAACCTTTTTGCGCCATGCCGAAAGTTGCGCGAAGTCCGGCACCGCCAGCGCCTACAACTACAACGTCGAATTCATGATCAATTATTGTATAATTTCCGATTTTTTTTTCTGACATTTTTTTTAAATATTATCCAATTAAGTGAAGTCTGATAATTGATATAACCACTGCTACAGAGGTTACGATAGAAATAAAATTTACCAGCATGATGTAAAAATGCATTTTGGTTTTGTTTGGAATGTAATCTTCGATAACAACGCGAAGTCCTAAAGCGCCGTGGTAAAGTGATGTTGTAATCAATAAAATTCCAAGCACTGCATTAAGTGGATAAGCGAAGAAAACCGGTAAATAACCTTGAGGATCTTCAACGATTTGTGTGAATGAAAGAACTAACCAGAAAATTAATGGAATTAAGGCGATTGCCGAAATTCTTTGCATCAGCCAGTGATGTGCGCCGCTTTTGGTTGAAGGAGCAATTTTAATTTTATTCATAAGTTTAGAAATATTTTAGGTAAAGAGTCACTCCAACTGTTAGTACAGTGAAAATCAATGAAAGAGCTATAGTTAGAAGTCCGGTTTTTTTGACGGTCGATTTTTCAAAACCTTTGCCCATATCCCAGAATAAATGGCGGATGCCGTTGCAGAAGTGATAGTAAAGAGCGAAAGTTACGGCAATTCCGGCCAGAGCAAAAATATCGTTAATAATTTCATTCATCGGACAATCGCAGGTTTCAGAAGATTCGGCGATATTGATTTGGTAAGTGTAATAAACGATATACCAAGAAATGGCAATGATTGAGAAGTAAAGCATCACGCCGGTCAAGCGATGCATGATTGAGCCCAAAGAAGAAACATTCCATTTGTAAATTTGCAAATGTGGAGAGGTTGGCCTTTGTGAACCGGATTTCTTTTCTGTCATTATGTAAGGATAATTTATTTACGTCAAAACGAGATGGAGGTTAAATTAAAAAGCTCACGCAATCTTTACAACAAAAATTTGCGTGAAATTTATTATGATTGAAAGCAATTATAGCATCAAAATTCTTGCATCAAGGAAGTTCGCTATTTAAAAACAAAATTTCTTTTCAAAATCAAAAATAATCAACATGACTAAAAAAGCGCTAATCACCGGAATTACCGGTCAAGATGGATCTTATTTAACTGAACTTTTGCTTGCTAAAGGTTATGAAGTTCACGGTGTGATTAGGCGTTCCAGCAGCTTTAATACTGGTCGTATCGACCATCTTTATACTGACCCAAAAATTTCTGCTGTTAAGCTTTTCTTACATTATGGTGATTTGGCAGATGCTTCAAATATGTCTCGTTTACTTGAAAAAATTACGCCGGACGAAGTTTATAATTTGGCGGCGCAAAGCCATGTAAAAGTAAGTTTTGACATTCCGGAATATACAACCGATGTAGATGCAACTGGTACTTGCCGAATTCTCGATGCTATTAAAGATACTCGTATTAACACCAAATTCTATCAAGCTTCATCAAGTGAAATGTTTGGAAAAGTTCAGGCAATTCCTCAAAGCGAATCCACTCCATTTTATCCGCGCAGCCCCTACGCTTGCGCCAAGCTTTACTCGCATTGGCTTACTGTAAATTACCGTGAAAGTTATGGAATTTATGCTTGCAGCGGAATTTTGTTCAACCACGAATCTCCAAGAAGAGGCGAAACTTTTGTAACCAGAAAAATCACTCGTGGTCTTGCTGATATTATGTCTAAAAAAATTGACAAAATTTATTTAGGAAATCTCGATGCCAAACGCGATTGGGGTTTTGCCGGCGATTATGTTGAGGCAATGTGGATGATGCTTCAGCAAGATGAAGCTGATGATTATGTTATTGCTACTGGTGAAACTTATTCAGTAAAAGAGTTTTTAGATGAATCATTTGGATTAGTTGGCTTAGATTGGAAAAAACATGTGGAAATTAGCGAAAAATATTTTCGTCCCGCAGAAGTTGATTTGCTGATTGGTGATTCAACTAAAGCGCGCCAAAAACTGGGCTGGAAGCCGAAAGTTGATTTCAAAGGATTGGTTAAAATGATGGTGGAATCTGATTTAGAAAAAGTAGGAATTAAACTTTAGTTATTTCTTTTATTTAAAACCGAGCGGACCCCGTCGTGAAGACGGGGTGACAATCTATCTAGCTTTTCTACAACCACAAACTGTCACCTCGTACTAACAACTGTCACCCCGTCTTCACGACGGGGTCCGCTCGGACTCAAATCAAATTAAAAACATAAATGAAGCGTATAATTTTTGGTATCGGATCAAATTTAGGTGACAAAAATTTTTACCTTGACCAAGCTATTCGAGAGTTGACTTTAGAGCTATTTTTAACCTCACCAAAAAGATCAAATATTTTTAAAAATCCGGCAATGCTTTTGCCAAATTCGCCACAAGAATGGGATGTAGAATTTTATAATATCGCACTTTCTGCTGACATTGATTTGGAAAAATTTGCGCCGGAAAAAATTTTAGAAATAGTTAAAAAAATTGAAAAAAAATTAGGGCGAAAAGAGTCGCAAAGATGGTCGCCGCGCGAGATTGACATTGATATTTTGGCAATTGAAGATCTAAAAATTAACATCGAAGAAAAATTAATAATTCCTCATCCTGGCTTATTTGAGCGTGATTTTTTTGTTAAAACTGTTGAAGAAATTGAAGGCCAATTATTGAAAAAAATCAATCGAATTACTATCTAAAAATTTGTAAGTTAATTATTTAAAATAGGTAATTTTATGAATCTGGATCGTTACACTGAAAAAACACAAAGCCTTTTGCAAACAGCGCAAACATTAGCTCTAGGAAATTCAAATCAAAAACTTTTACCCGAACATTTGCTTGTAGCAATGTTATCAGATCAAGATGGATTGACACAAAAATTAGTCACTTTTTGTGACGGCAATGTTGAAATTTTAAAAGCTGAAAGTCAGAGAATTTTAAACGCAATTTCAAAAGTTGAAGGAAGCGGCGCTGGAAATATTTCAATGTCGCAGGAATTAGCGCGCGTCTTGCTTTTGGCAGAAAAATTAGCTGATCAAAACTCTGATCAATTTATCACTGTTGAGCGCATTTTACAGGCGATTTTAGAAGATGAAAAAAATGAAGCCGCGAAAGCTTTAAAAGTTTCTGGAGTTAGCGTTACAGCACTTCGCGCCGCAATTCAAAAAATTCGTGGCGGTAAAAAAGCTAATTCTGCTTCTGCTGAAACTACTTACCAAGCGCTTGAAAAATATGCGCAAGATTTAACCAAAAAAGCCCGCGAAGGAAAAATTGATCCTGTGATTGGTCGTGATGAAGAAATTCGCCGCGCGATGCAAGTTTTATCTCGTCGCACCAAAAATAATCCCGTTTTAATTGGTCAGCCCGGAGTTGGTAAAACCGCGATAGTTGAGGGTTTGGCGCAAAGAATTGTAAATGGCGATGTTCCAGAAAGTTTAAAAGATAAAAAATTAATGGCACTCGATATGGGCGCGTTAATTGCCGGCGCCAAGTTTCGTGGTGAATTTGAAGAGCGTTTAAAAGCAGTTTTAAACGAAGTAGAAAGCAATGACGAAGTTGTGCTTTTTATTGATGAATTGCATTTATTGGTTGGTGCTGGAAAAACTGATGGCGCGATGGATGCTTCAAATTTATTAAAACCAGCTTTGGCGCGCGGAACACTTCATTGTATTGGTGCAACAACTATTGATGAATATCGTCAATATATTGAAAAAGATGCCGCTTTGGCACGCCGTTTTCAGCCGATTTATACCGAAGAACCAAGTGTTGAAGACACAATTTCAATTCTACGCGGCATTAAAGAAAAATACGAAGTTCACCACGGAATTAAAATTAAAGATTCAGCTTTAGTTGCAGCGGCCACAATGTCGGATCGCTACATTACTGATCGTTTTTTACCCGACAAAGCAATTGATTTAATTGATGAAGCGGCAAGTAGTTTGAAAATTGAACTCGATTCTAAGCCAACTGAACTTGACGAAATGGATCGTAAAATTATCCAGTTAAAAATTGAAGCCGAAGCCTTGAAAAAAGAAGATGATAAAGCTTCCAAAGATCGTTTAGAAAAAATTACTGCCGAGTTAAAAAATTTAGAAAAAAAATCTTCTGAAATTACTACTTCATGGCAAGCTGAAAAAATGAAGCGCACTAAAATTAATGAACTTAAAAGCAAAATTGAGCATAGTAAATTTGAACTCGAAAAAGCGCAGCGTGAAGGCAATTTAACTAAAGCGGGTGAGCTAACTTATGGCACAATTCCGGAATTGCAAAAAGAGCAATCAGCACTAGAAACATCTGTGTCGCAAACCATGATTCGTGAATCAGTTTCAGAAGACGATATTGCGGCAATTATTGCGAAAGTAACCGGAATTCCTTTGGATAAATTGCTTTCTGGTGAAAAAGAAAAATTACTAAAAATGGAAGATTTATTGCGCCAAAGAGTAATTGGCCAAGATGATGCGCTTCACGCAATTTCAAGTGCTGTACGTCGTTCGCGCGCTGGTTTGCAGGAAGCAAATCGCCCGATTGGTTCATTCTTGTTTTTAGGGCCAACGGGAGTTGGAAAAACTGAACTTTCTAAAGCATTGGCTGAGTTTATTTTTGATGATGATTCTGCAATGTTGCGCGTTGATATGAGTGAATTTATGGAAAAGCACGCGGTTGCAAGGTTGATTGGCGCACCTCCAGGTTATGTTGGTTTTGAGCAAGGTGGCGTTTTAACTGAAGGTGTGCGCCGCCGTCCTTATCAGGTGATTTTATTTGATGAGGTAGAAAAAGCACATCACGATGTTTTTAATATTTTATTGCAAGTTTTAGATGACGGCAGACTTACAGACGGGCAGGGTCATATCGTTAATTTTTCTAACACGATAATTATTTTAACTTCAAATTTAGGTTCGCAGTTTTTGACTGAACTCGATGAAGATCAAGATGTTAAAACGGTTGAAGACCAAGTGATGGAAGTGGTTCGCGGGCATTTTAGGCCAGAATTTTTGAATCGTTTGGATGAGATAATTTTATTTAACAAACTAAGTCGAAAAAATATGCAAGCGATTGTAGAAGTTCAATTTGCAAGGCTCGCCAAAAGATTAGTTGGTAGAAATATTATAATTAAGCTTGATAAAACAGCTGAAAATTATTTGGCGGCTAAAGGCTACAGCTCAACTTATGGCGCTCGACCTTTGAAGCGAGTGATTCAAAAAGATATTGAAAATGCTTTGGCGGAGAGGATTTTGAAAGGTAATATTCAGGATGGTCAATCAATTGTAATTAAAGCGAATAGTGAGAATTTAGAGTTTATCGTAACCTAATCATAATCTGTCCTAAGAAAATACAGCCCAAATGCCGGCGCGTTTGGGCCAGATTTTGTGCGATCATGGCTTTCTAAAATTTCTTTCATTTCGATTGGTAAAATCTTTTTTGATCCAACCCAAGCAAGGGTTCCGACAATATTTCTTACCATGTGATGCAAAAATGATTTTGCGCTGACATCGATTAAAATTTCATCATCATTTTTTGTAATCTCAATTTTATCGATAGTACGAATTGTTGAATTTGCTTGACATTGGGCATCACGAAACGAAGAAAAATCATGTTCTCCGATCAAAAATTTTGTCGCTTCTTTCATTAATTCAATATCGAGATCTTCGCTAAAAAAATGCCAAGCGCGGTTTTTTTGAAAAGTAAGTGGAGCACGGCGATTAATGATTATATAGCGATAATGGCGGGATTTGGCACTGAATCTGGCGTGAAAATTTTCATCAACTTTTTGGCAATTAAGAATTGAAATTTCTTCTTCGCGTAAAAAATTATTCATGCCCATCATGAATTTGTAATCATCGAAATCTTTTTCCAAATCAAAATGAATAACTTGACCCGAAGCGTGAACGCCAGCATCAGTGCGGCCAGAGGCGATTATTTTTACGCGTTCGTTAGTTAATTTAAAAATAGCATCTTCCAACACACCTTCGATGGTTTTATTGGTGTGATCAATTTGTTTTTGAAATCCGAAATAATTTTTACCGTCATATTCAACGGTTAGTTTGTAGCGCATATTTTTTTACTCAATTCTTGCGAGATTGCGATATTCGCTCCGCAAATTTTTTCCTGTTGCCAAATAACCATTTTCTTCGTCGCAAAAATATGCAAAAAGCCTCTCCAAACCTGCTTTTGCAGCGGAAGCTAAAATTTGTATTTCTTCATTATTTTCACAAATGTTTTTAATTTCGCTAAGTGAAGATGCTGATAATTTCCAATAATTTAGGGAAGCAATTTTTTCTAAATCCAGTTTTTTTATTTCACCTTCAATAACGCCTTCAAGAAGCATCAATGCTGCAATTGTAAGTTGTGGATTTATGCCAGAAAACACTTCTTTTTTAGCTGGAACTTGTCCGGTTTTATAATCAAAAATTGTAGCAAAGCCTTCTTCATCAATAATTACGCGATCAATTTTTCCGCGAATTGTAATCTGCGAAACCTTTAACTCTGCTGGAATTTCGACATGATTTTCTGAATTTAAAAACCTTTGATTTTCAATCACAAAATCAGCAAATATTTTTTCAAATTTTGACCACCAAATTAATTTAGATTCATTCGATAAAAAATATTCTTCAAAAATTTTCTCTGCTTTTTTAATAAAATCTGACTGCTGCGGATTTTTTACAAATTCTTCCAAAGCTTTGTGAATAAAGCTTCCAAACTCTGCATAAGAAGGCTCAAAATCAATTTTTTCTAATTCTTCCAGTTGTAGAATTTTTTTAGCATAAATGTCGTAAGGATCAGAAATTAATTTCGAAATGTCAGTTACCGAAATTTTTTTAGGACGAAATTCAATTTTAGGTTTGGGGTTTGGATCCTTAATTTGCCTGATTTGCGGGCTATTTAAATTTTTTAACTGCGTAAAATATTTTTCTCCTAAATCAAGTTTTACTCCAATTTTCTGGCAAATGGTTTTGAATTTTAAGAGAAAAGGCGATTCAATTAAAACCGCGCCATTCCTGCTTTTACAGCGAGTTAAAATTATTGATTCATTCGATAAATAATTACAAAAATCATAAGCATTTTGTCCGATTTTTTTTAAAGTTTTATCAATTCCTAAATCTTTTTTTATCTTTTTTCCCAGCCAATTCTCCACCGCAATTTCAGGAAAATCTCCTTCGTTTAAGGAAGCTATAATTACTAAATCAAAATTTAACAAACGCGCTTCAATAGTTGATAAAATCTGGATTGGAGCTTTAGAATCTGATTTTTCAAAATAGCTAATTTGAGAAAATAAAGTTTTAAAAGTGGTAAGAATATTTTTTGGCTTAAGCGCGGTTTCGTTTTGTGATTTTAATTTTTCAAAGAATTCAAAAATTTCAACTTGAGCAGTTTCACCTTCAAGCAATTGGTTCCAGGTTTTTTGACTAAGATTTTCAGCAGTTTCAATCAGGTTTTGTGATGTTAAAGCGAGTTGAGAATTTTGTTTTAAGGAAGAAATATTTTTACAAAATTCGATGAAAAAATTATTTAAAATTTCTTCATTTTTTAATTTTTCTAAAATGCCAGAAATTCCTGAATCTGCACGATCTTGGCGCAAAATTTTGATTTCAAAATCAGCCAAAAGATCAGAATTTTTTGAATAAAAACAAAAGGGATTTTTAAGAAGTGCCAGCAAATTATGCGAATTAAAATCGCTTTCGATTAATTCCAGAATTAGCAGTAAAAAATTAACCAGATTGGAATTGAAAATACTTAAATTTCTGGTGTCGTTAAATGGTAATGAATTTTGTTCAAGCTCAAGTTTTATAAGGTTTGCCAGCTTGTCATTATTTGTAATTACAGCCGCGGTTTTTTTGTTATTTAAAGCTTTGCGCAACGCTAATGAAATGATTTTAGCTTCTTCAATTTCATTTTTTGCCTCAATTAATTGAAAGTTTTTTTCTAAATCGAGGGCAGTTTTTTTAATATCTAAATGCTGTGAAATTTCTTGCCATTTTGTAGTTTTTTCTGCCGGCAACATCACTAACGAAATTAGGTTTTGCCTAGTTTCATCGCTTAAAATAAATTTATCATTAGCAATTTTTTGAATTGTATTTTTATTAATTTCTAAAAATTCAGTTAAACAATTTAAGAAAAATTGTGGATGATTTTCTGTCTCATAATTTTCCGTAGTTGCGCCATGCAAAATAACGTAATTTTTTTTAGAAATTGCCTTAATTAATTTTTTGCTAAATGAGACACTTCCAGTTGATCCGGCAATAATTATTGGGGCTTTTGATCCATATTTTTCAAGCAAATAGACCAATTTTTGAATTATGAAATTTTGGCTCGAAGAGCTGAAAAAAATATTTTTTTTGATTAATGAATTTTTAATTTGAACGTGAAAATCTTTTAAAAATTCCAGCGTTAATTGGCGATGGCGGGAAAGATTAGAATCATCAATTTCATCCAATATATTTAAATCAATTTCATCGCGCTCAATATCATCAAAAAGGCTTTGTAAATTAGTGGCAATTTTAAAGGCCTGATCAAATTCAAGATTGTCGCCAAAAATTGAGAGTTTTTGGATTTCTTTGGTTAGAAAGAAAAGATAGTCTAAGTTAGATAAAGACTTGATTTGCAATAGTTCATCAATAATTTCTTTGGCTTCAACATTTGGTAAAAAGTCAAAAAAATCTTCATAAGAAATATCAGAAATTGCCTTAATTTTTGGCAAAATTATATTGCTATTTTTGGCTAAAAATAATTCCCGAAATTCGCGACATGAACGGCGATTTGGCAAGAAGATTTTTACTTCCGAAATCTGGTCCGAAAAATTATTTTCAAGCCAGTCAAAAAGAGATCCGAAAAAATGATAATTTGCTGGAATGTTGAAAATATTGGGGTTATCTAGCATTTTAGATTATTAAATTAGCTTTGCTCACATTTTCAGAGCCTTTATTCAGATTCAATTTAAAAAAAAATTTTTGCGATGAAAGTGATAGTTTTAGGTGCTGGCGTAATTGGTGTTACGAGTGCTTATTTTCTAGCCCGTGCCGGACATAAGGTGATTGTGCTTGAGAAGAATTCTTCCTCGGCTATGGGCTGCTCCTACGCCAATGGTGGACAATTGAGTTATTCTCACATCGAAACTTGGGCGGCAAAAGCTTCATCATGGGCAATGTTGAAAGCGGCGTTTACTCCTGGGTCATTTTTGACGATTTCTGATTTATTCGGTAAAAGATTTTTTAGTTGGGCTAATGAATTTTACAAAAATTCTTCGCTTAAAAAATCGCAGGAAAACAGTAAAAAACTATTCAAGATTTCATCCTACAGTAAAAAGGTTTTAGAGCAGATTTTAGAAGAAGAAATAGACATCAAATTTGATTATAAAAAACAGGGTATTTTGCATTTTTACCACAATCCAATAAAATTTGAATTAGCAATTAAAGAAGCAGAGTTTCACAACTCCATTGGTTGCAAAGCACAGATTTTAACTGCCGAAGAATGTGTTAAAAAAGAGCCGACTTTGGTTCGCATTTTTGACGAAGGAAAATTATGTGGCGGTATTTTTTATGAGATGGATGCAAGCGGTAATTGTATGCTTTTCACCAAATCTTTGGAAAAAATCTGCCGCGAAAAATATGGCGTAGTTTTTGAATATGACGTTGATGTACGAAATATTTTTACCAATTACGAGAAGGTGACTGGCATCAATACCAGCAAAGGAGTTTTTGTTGCTAATAAATATGTTTATGCACTTGGCGCCTACGGAAACAAGCTTCTAACCGGAATTGGAATTAATGCCCAAATTTATCCGTTAAAAGGTTATAGCCTTTCAATCAATGCTGATGAAGAGTTTATTGCGCCAAACATGGCATTAACGGATACTGAAAATAAAATTGTTTATAGTCGTTTGGGTAATATTTTTCGTGCAGCAGGCACTGTTGAAGTTTGTTGGTTAAAAAATAGTAAAAACAAAAAACACATTAATTTTTTGAAGAAAGCATTGTTTGCAACTTTTTCTGATTTTGGAAATTTTAATGAGATTCAGGATTGGTCAGGCTTTAGGCCATTTCGTCCAAGTTCAATTCCATTAATTTGCGAAGTTAAGAAATATGGGAATTTAGTTCTCAATGCAGGACATGGATCGCTGGGATGGACTTTGTCAGCTGCTTCGGGAAAGATTTTAACTGATGTAGTTTCGGGAAATAAAAATGAAGAATTTCAGTTTTTGGAAGATGAAGAAAAAGGAATTTATTCGTAATCTTAATTTATACCAAATTTTCTAACATCGCGCGCCAAATGCAAAGAACCGCAAATCACAATTCGGCAAGGAGTAAAATTATTCATTTTGGCAATAAGATTAATCGCATCTAAAAGATCATCAGCTGTTAGAATTTTTATTCCTGATAATTCACCAATTTCTGCAATAACTTCAGCCTCTTCAGGATAAGGCTCGCCATCAACTCTTATCGCTACAATTTCTGCTACATTTTTAAATTTTTCTAAAAATTCTTTTCTGCATTTTCCGCGACTAAATCCACAAATTACAAAAGTTTTTTTATCATTTTTTTCCAATATCCAACGCGCCAAAGAAAAAGCTCCGGCTTCGTTGTGAGCGCCATCAATCCATATTTCACTTTCTGAATTTTTTAAAATTTTATTTAAATTATTTTCAATTTTTTCAATTCGACTTGGCCAAGAAACCGTTGAAATTGCTTGAGAAATATTCTCTTTTTTTACGGGAAATTTTTCACTAATTGCTAAAACCGTCGCAATCGCCGATGCGAAATTGATATATTGATGAGAGCCTAGCAGCGCTGGTTTTGGGAGGTTTTCAAAAATTAATTCGCCAAATCTTAAATCAAATTCACCACTTTCTTCATCGGCAATAATTTCAAAATTTTCATCGTAAAAATAAGTTAAAATATTTTGGTCGTGCGCCAAAATTTCAATTATTTCGCGCGCTTTTTTAGGTTGTGATGAAACAATTAGTGGCGTGTTGGGGCGCATGATCATTGATTTCTCAAGTGCAATTCTTTCAATTGAGTTTCCTAAATATTCAACATGGTCAAAAGAAATTGGCATTAAAACTGTTGCTAATTTTTTTTCTAAAATATTAGTCGAATCAATTCTGCCACCCATTCCGCATTCAATGATTAGAACATCTGCTGGCACTTTAGAAAAAGCCAAAAATGCGCCGATTGTAAAAGCTTCCATGAAGGTGAGGGGAGTGATTTGTGGCTCTTGAGCAGCGTGGATTCTGGTTTCTTCCATTACTTCAAATAAGAAAGAATCAGAAATTTTCTCATTTGCCAAAACAATTCTTTCATTGCAATCATGCAAATGTGGCGAAGTGTAAATGTGAGTTTTGTAGCCAGCGTAAGTTAAAATTTTAGAAATTAATGAAACGGCAGAACCTTTGCCATTTGTGCCTGCAACGTGAATTACTGGTGGAAGTTTTTGATGGGGATTGTTAAGTTTTTTTAGAACGGTTTCCATTCTTTCAAAAACGGTTTCGTAATCAACTTGGCGACGACCTAAAGTGCTTGGAATTGGCCAATGAGGAAGATAAACCATTTTGAAATAAAAAATTGGGAGTTAAGAAAGTAAGTCTGATCGCAAATCTAAGGTAATTATGCTTTGATTCTCACAAAAAAACTCGATGTCACCCTGAGCCTGTCGAAGGTTGATTCTAATGTCGAGATTAGAATCACCCTTCGACAGGCTCAGGGTGACATCGATTGTGTCTTAAGGAATAATTACCAAATCTAACTAATAATTAATTTGAAAAAAATAAATCTAATCGCATCAATATTAATTTTCTTTCTTTCTTGTAAAATTGTTTTCGCTCAAACAATTCCGGAAGCAAAATTTACCAAACCAAATTTGCCGGTTTTTTTGGTAAATGGTTTCGTTGATTTTTCTGCTGCTTCCAGAAATCAGGCTGCAATTTTTGAACAAGAAATTCTTCCTAACGGCATTACAGATAATCGTTTAAGCAATGCTCAAGCCATTGGAAATGACTCACAGTTTTTTTTCAAAAGCGGAATCATGACCGCAAATAAAGATAAATATGGCGCAGTTGCAAAGGTTGAATTTAACGTAAATTCCGATCGTAAAAATGAAATGCCGAATCTCGATCAGGCATTTATTTATTCACAAAATTCATTTGGAAAATTTGAGCTGGGAAATAATCAGGCAGTAAATCAAAAAATGAAATCGGGTCCGGCACACTTTGCGCGCGGCGCTGGCGGCATTAACGGAAAATATTTAGAAAATGTAAATATGCCGATGCTGGCAAATTCTCCCACAACTGTTTGCTTGGGAACTAATTGTGCTAATGTAAAACTTCCTAGTTTTATCATGCTTGCGCAGTCGCCAATCGGACATGGCGGCGGGGCGCGCAGCTTTTATAATAATAGCGCTGATGCAGTACAAAATGATTTTAATAGTTTTAATCGCAGCAATTTTCGCGCTTTAAAAGATGATAGTTTTGATGGTGTTGAAGATGCGACAAAAATTAATTATTATTCACCACGAATTGCTGGTTTGCAGCTTGGAATTAGCTATGCGCCGGATAGTGCGGATAGTGGAATTACTTCGACAAAATATTATAATGTTAATGGAATTCGTATAAAAAATATTATGAGTTTTGGAATTAATTATTCAGAAGATTTTGACAATTTAGGAGTTGAAATTTCAGCCACTGCTGAAAGAGGAAAAATGCAAAATTCACAATCTTCAATTGGCGTTGAGCGCTCTGATTTAGAGGCTTATGATCTTGGTGCAACTTTCAGTTACTTTGGCTTTAATTTTGGTGCTTCTTATGGTTCGTGGGGAAAATCGATGCAGCCAAAAAATGGAATTTATTCATGCGATTATAATTCTTCCGAAACTTTGCTCTTGCAAACTTGTGCAACAAATGTCAGAAAATTCCAGGATCCACATTATTACACAGCTGGAATTGCTTATGCATTCGGACCGATTGCTGCAAGTATCACCGGCATAAAAAGTAAGTTCCAAGAAAATAGTTACGAAGCGATTTCGCTAGGGGTTGACTATAAGCTTTCACGAGCTTTGATGCCTTATGTTGAAATTACGAAGTTTGCATTTAAATCTAATCAGCCAAAGTCATCGGATATAATTAATCAGTACGCGATTACAAGTAATCAAAGACAAATCAAAAATAATCAGGGTTACATTTTGTTAACCGGAATTTCAATTTCATTTTAAGTTTTAAATGAGCGTAGCAGCATTAGACTCGTATCTACTACCCTTAAAGCAAATTCTCGAACGTGATGGCGTTAATGAAGTTTCTATAAACCGTCCTCACGAAGTATGGATTGAGCTTAAAGGTGACATGATTCGCGAAGAGTTACCAACCTTCGATTTAGAGCATTTAAAATCTCTTGGAAGGCTAGTTGCTCAAGCCACAGAACAAAGATTAAGCGAAGAAGAACCACTTCTTTCCGCTACACTTCCAAATGGATATCGTATCCAGATTGTTTTTCCTCCAGCTTGCGAACAAGGTTCGGTCGTTATTTCAATTCGTAAACCATCAAGCTTGAAATGGAGTTTGGAAGATTATGATAAAATGGGCATGTTTGATTCAACTTCAGTTGGTGAAGTTGAAGATAAAAATGATTTAATTTTAGCAAAACTTCTTAAACTGAATCGCATTAAAGATTTCTTACACCGCGCGGTTTTATACAAAAAAAATATTATCATTTCCGGCGGTACTTCAACTGGTAAAACTACATTTACCAACGCCGTTATTCGCTCAATTCCCCATGAAGAAAGATTAATCACGGTAGAAGATGCTCGCGAGGTTGATTTAAGTTCACATCCAAATCGCGTGCATTTGATTGCATCAAAAGGCGGACAAGGTCGTTCAAAAGTTACAACGCAAGATTTGATTGAAGCTTGTTTGCGTTTGCGTCCAGAAAGAATTATCGTGGGTGAGTTACGCGGTTCGGAAGCATTCAGTTTTCTTCGCGCTATTAACACTGGTCACCCGGGATCAATTTCTACTCTTCACGCGGATACTCCAAAAATGGCAATTGAACAGCTAAAAATGATGGTAATGCAAGCTGGCCTTGGAATGACACCAACTGAAATTACATCTTATATCAAAAACGTAGTTGATATTGTTGTGCAGTTGAAGCGCGGTGGAAAAGGACGGCGTTATATTTCAGAAGTTTATTTTCGCGCTATTCATAATAATCCTTCTAATGCTGAAGCTGGCCATCAGCTTCCAGAGCCACCTCACGCATAATCATTAACTAAAATAAATATTTTTAAATGTCTCGTAGTCGTTTTTTTAATAAGAAGTTCGAATTTTTAACTTTAGCACAAATCCTTGAAATTACTGGGGCAACAGCACTTGCAGAAAGTGATTTAACTAAAAAAGTTTTTGATATTTCTACGCTGGATAAAGCTGATGAAGAAAAAATTTCATTCATAAATGCCGCTCAATATTTAGATAAATTTTTAGCCTCAAAAGCTGGTTTTTGTTTTGCTGAAGAAAAATTCGCCAGCAAAGCGCCGCAAGGAATGACGGTGCTAACTCATAAAAATCCCTATTTTGCTTACGCGCAAATTGCCCAAACTTTTTATGAAGAAAAAATGCCAGAATTTGACGGACAAAAACTAATTCATCCAGAAGCTAAAATTGGTGAAGGAACAAGAATCGCGCCAAATGCTTATGTAGGAAAAAATGTTGAAATCGGTAAAAACTGTTTTATAGGTCCAAGCGCTTCAGTGCTGGATGGATGTATAATCGGTGACAATACTATTATCAATGCTGGAGCGGTAATTTCTTTTGCTCAAATCGGTTCAAATTGTATAATTTATAATGGAGCGAAAATCGGTCAGGATGGTTTTGGTTTTGCTCATAATGCTGGAGTTAATCATAAAATTATTCAGCTAGGAATTGTGAAAATCGGCAATTTTGTTGAGATTGGCGCTAATAGCTGCGTTGATCGCGGCGCAATTGAAAATACTGAAATTGGTGATGGAACTAAAATTGACAACCAAGTGCAAATTGGTCATAATGTTATTATCGCTCGCGGCACTGTAATTGCTGGCTGTACCGCAATTGCCGGAAGTACCAAAATTGGTAATTTTGTACAAATTGGCGGCGGAAGCAATATTTCAGGACATATTGAAGTTAAAGACGGCGCCAAAGTTGCTGGCATGACTGGTGTTATACGTAATGTTGAGTCGATGCAAACTGTTGCTGGAATTCCATCGGTGCCAATTAAAAAATGGCATCGAATGAATAGTTTGTTGCTAAAAATGACCGAGCTTAAAGGTAAGCAAGAAGATAATTAAGTAGCTGAAGCAGATTTATTTCTATCTTTCTGCCGTCATCCTGAACTTGATTCAGGATCTAGCATGAATATTTTAATATTTTTTTAATTCTTCTAGCTCGAGCCATCTTTCTTCAGAAGCATCAAGCTCTTTTTGAAATTTGGCAATTTCCATCGCAATATGCGCTAAATTAGCGGGATTGCGGTCTTCAGTTTCGCTTAATTCCTCACTTAAATTGCGAATTTTTTCTTCAAGCTTTTCGATTTTTGCCGGAAGTTTTTCTAATTCTAGGCGATATTTATAAGCAAACTTTTTTGAGTCTTCGGGTTTTTTTGCGCTTGCTTCAATATTAGTTGCAACCTTTGTTTTTAAGACTTCTTGCGCATCTTTCTGATATTTTTCTTTATATTCCAAATAGTCAGAATAGCCACCAACGTGATTTGTAATTACACCATCTCCTTCAAAAGCCAGAATGCTGGTCGCAACATTATCTAAAAAATCGCGATCGTGTGAAACCACGATTAGCGTGCCTTCATACTTCATTAAATAATCTTGCAGCATATCCAAACTATCCATGTCGAGATCGTTTGTTGGTTCATCTAAAATCATGAAATTACCAGGATTAGCTAAAGTTTTTGCCAGCAATAAACGGTTTTGTTGCCCGCCCGATAAGGTTCCAGCTAATGTTAATAAATCTTTAGGATCAAACAAAAAATCTTTCATATAACCACAAATATGGCGGGTTTTTCCATTTCCAAGTTGAACATAATCTGAACCGCTGTCGCATAAAATTTCCTGAATTGTTGAGTCAGGTTTAATCATGCTGCGCGCTTGGTCAAAGTAAGAAACAGTCATGTCGCGCGCTGGTTTTACGGTTCCTGAATCTGGCTTGGTTTCGCCAATCATCATTTTTAACATCGTGGATTTTCCGGAACCATTTTTGCCGATAATTCCAATTTTTTCACCGCGCAGAATTTTGATTGAAAATTTATCAATCAGCGCTTTTTCACCAAAAGTTTTCGAAACATTATTAAAGCTTATAATCACTTGCGGCGCGTCTTCTTCCAGTTTTTGCGATTCGATTTTAATATAACTTTGATTAGCACGAACCAGTTTTTTCTGTGCTTCTAATTTTGCACGCAGTTCGAGTAAATAATGCAAACGCCCGATATTTCTTTTTCTTCTGCCGGTTACTCCAGTTTGAAGCCAGCCACTTTCTAAATTTACTTTTTTAACTAAATTCTCCAGCTCGCGACGCTCATGTTCAATAATATTTTGTGACCATTCATCGAAATCTTTGTAACCTTGTTGATTCACTTTCAACTTATTGGCACGCAACCAAAAAACCTTATTGGAAACTTTTTCTAAAAATTTTCGATCATGCGAAATCACGATTAGCGAGCCTTGATAGCTTTGGAGATAATTTTCTAACCATTGAATAACGTGTAAATCTAAATGGTTTGTTGGTTCATCAAGCAGTAAAATATCTGGTTCTAAAACCAGAGCGCGAGCCAAACTAACGCGGCGTTTTTGACCACCAGAAAGAGTGTGAGTTAGAGCATTTTTATCGAGTTCTAAATGGTCGCAAACAATGTCGACAACGTAAGTTTTATGTTCATCAATTTTCAAACCATCCATGATAAAATCAAAAATGGTGACATTTTTAGGCAGTTTTTCATTTTGTGAAAGATATCCTACAACCGCGTGTGGCATGATCCAACGCTCGCCGCAATCAAGATCAAAATTGCCGACAATGGCATTCATTAATGTGGTTTTTCCAACACCATTTTTACCAATCAAGCAAATGCGATCGCGTGGAAAAAGATTTAAATGCAGATTTTCAAAAAGGGTTTTTTTAGCAAAAGAAATTGTAGCTTCGCGAATTGATAGAAGTGGAGAATTTTTCATTTATGGGAGTTAAAGTTGGACTAGGTTTCGATTAGCTTTGTTATAGAAAGGTTTTTTAAGTTTGTGAATTTTTTTCGCTTTTTAATAAAGGTCTTAAAAGAAAGAGTGATCTTCAAAATGACACGATAAATTCTCATTCCATTTATATAAATTGACTTTTGCTGTTTTTAATCTGCGGATGGATGTCCGACTTAAAAATCGGGTGTTTTACTTACTACTAACTTAATTTTAAATGAGGTTACGTATGAATAGAGAAAATAATAATAATAACACTTCGTCATCAGCTAAAAACACTCAAGCCTCATCTTCAGGTTTGCAACAAAAACTGTCAAATTTCCTAGAAAAAGGAACTCACACAGATCAAGAAATTACGGCTTTCTGTGAAAAGCAATCTTCAGGCTCAAGCAAAAAAAGCTCTGACAATGAATAAAGAAATGGGGGAGAAAAACTCTCCCCATTTTTTTTATACTTAAAATTTAAAACTAGGTGTTCACATGACAAATCAAAATAATCAAAACAACAATTCTCAAGCTTCTACAAATAATAGCGGAAACAAAGATTTTCAAAATAAATTATATAGCTTCTTGCAAGAAGATCGCACTGAAGAAGAAATCAGAGATTTCTGCGACACCAATGGTAAAAATGCTAAGCAGCAAAGCAACCAAAACTCTTAACAAGAGGAAGAGGAAAGAGGATAAAAAACCTCTTTCCAATTCACCCGCTTTTTTAGCAAGATTTTCGCATCAAGATCACTACTTTATGCAGGAAGACAAAAGTTTTTGTAAATTTTGTAGAAAAGCATCCAGTTTTTCTTTTATGAAAATCGGCAGTAATGGTCCAATATCAATAGCAAACTGCCATTCATCTATGGGAAATTCTGGCTCCATGGATTGACAATAATAAAGGGCTATTCAAGATAATAAAACTCCCTTAGAGCCTGTCTAAAATCTTTTTAATCCCACATTTTGATCCAATTTTTGGTAAAAAATATGCCAAAATCTGAAATTAAAAAAGATCTTAGACGGGCTCTTAAAAATACAAAATCCTTTCCCTTAGTTTATGTCTAAACAAAAAATAGTTACTTTAACCAGCGGACTTCGTGTTGCCGCGGACGAAATGAAAGAAGTCGAAACAGTTTCGGTCGGAGTTTTTGTAAATACTGGAAGTAGAAATGAATCTACTGAAATTAGCGGAATTTCACATTTTCTTGAGCATATGGCTTTTAAGGGAACTGAAAAAAGAAGCTCAAAAAGAATCGCTGAAGAATTTGAAGGAATCGGCGGCAGAATTAACGCTTACACATCCAAAGAAAAAACTGTTTATTACGCTAAAGTTTTAAAACAGCATGCTGAATTTGCGCTGGAGTTTTTATCTGACATTTTGCAAAACTCGATTTTTGATAAAATAGAATTGGAAAAAGAGCGCGGTGTGATTTTGCAGGAAATCGCGATGACAAATGATACGCCAGATGACATTATTTTTGATTATTTTCAGGAAGTAGCTTTTCCAAATCAATCTTTGGGACAAACGATTTTAGGGCCGATAAAAAATATCAAAAAATTCAAGCGCGAGCATTTTATTAATTACATTCGCGATCAATATAGCTGCAATAATATTGCGGTTGCAGCGGCAGGAAATATTAATGAAGAAGATTTGGTTAAATGGTCGAAAAAATATTTTACCAAACTTGGAGATTCAAAAATTAAAACTTCGGAAATAGCGAAATATCAGGGTGGTGATTTCAGGAAAGAAAGAAAATTAGAACAAATTAATTTGGTTTTGGGGTTTGAAGGAAAATCATATTTGGATGAGGATTATTACGCTTCGCAAATTCTAGCGATGATTTTGGGCGGCGGAATGTCTTCGCGCTTATTTCAAGAAGTTCGTGAAAATCGTGGTTTGGCTTATTCGATTTATGCATTTAATTATGCTTACAAAGATTCGGGATTGTTTGGAATTTACGCCGGAACTACGCCGGAAAAAACCAATGAACTAA
This sequence comes from uncultured Alphaproteobacteria bacterium, assembly GCA_903937405.1. Classification (GTDB taxonomy): domain Bacteria; phylum Pseudomonadota; class Alphaproteobacteria; order Rickettsiales; family UBA1997; genus UBA2645. The sequence goes on from CAIZZE010000030.1 coordinate 33,696, forward strand.
TTTCTGCAACTTGCGATGAGGTGAAAAAAATCTGCGGAAAAATTTCAAGTCAGGAAATGGATCGTGTACATACACAATTTAAAGCTGGTTTGTTGATGGCAAAAGAAAGCACGGGATCAAGAATGCAAAGACTTGGCGGCGATATTTTATCGCATGATCGATTGATTTCAGATAAAGAAATTTTGCAAAGAGTTTCTGCGGTGACAAAAGCCGATATTGCGAGAGTTGCGGAAGCGATTTTTACTGGTTCAAATCCAACATTTACAGCTATTGGGAAGGTGAAAAAGGTGATGGATTTGGATGAAATTAAGAAGAATTTTAATTAAGGAAGTATCGGGTTAATTGATTATTTTATTTGTGATGATATCGGATAGATCCTGAAACAAGTTCAGGATGACGGAGTAAAATGGTGAGTTCGAGTATAAACTATAACACATCGTCATCCTGAACTTGTTTCAGGATCTATCTGTGATTTATGCAGTTAATCCAATTTCCATGATTTAATTCTTAAAAATCAATCGCCCGACCATTCACTTGCCAATCACCAAAACGAGTTGGATCTTGTTCAACTTTTTCTTCCAACGTTATTTCTTCTTTTGAATCATTGACAGTACTACAACTACAAGATTCGCTACATTTTTTTTGTTCTAAATTTTCTGGATTTTTCATATATTAATGTCCTTGCCCTCCACCAAATAATCCCGCCGCTTTAACTTGAGTATCTCCAGCAATAGTAGGTGCCTTGAAAGAATCTCCATGACCAAAATGTGGCTGTACTTCAATAGGAACAGCTTTTCCAATATTTTGCACGGGAGCAAGTCCTTCAAAAGTATCGACAGGATTAGCGCTCAGAGCTCCTTGCTTTGTTGTAGCAAACAATCCCGTACTATCCATTCCACCTAATGAAAAATTAGCATTAACATCTCCGACTGGAATTGGCATTGTTGCTCCACCCTCAGAATGTCCAACATTACCGCCACTAGAAGTATTATGATTTTCAAGAGATAGTCTTGCCGCTTGTTGTTGTCCAGGATCGTCTGTTGTCATAATGTTTTAAATTATTATTTAGAAGAACTAGTCGCCGCAATCGCCGCCATATTTAAAATATCATTAACCGAACTATTCATCGTCACAATCTGAACTGATTTTTCAAAACCATCCAAGATTGGGCCGATAACCGTACAATTTCCAACTTCTTCTAAAAGCTTAGTGGCAATTGAAGCTGAGTGCAAACCTGGGCAAATTAAAATATTGGCCGGAGCAGTTAAACGGCTAAATGGATATCTCGACATTTTATCCATGTTTAAAGCCACGTCAGCAGTCATTTCGCCATCATATTCGAAATCAACTTTTTTCATGCCATCCAAAATTTCAACAGCATGTTTGATGCGGCTTGATTCAACTTTTAGAGCTGAACCGAAATTTGAAAATGACAAGAAAGCAACTCTTGGTTCGTAACCCATATCGCGCACTTTTTTGGCGGTTTGGATTGCGATGTCAGCTAAATGTTCGGAGGAAGAAAGTTCTGAACAAGCGGTATCGGAAATGAAGATGGTTTTGCCTTTTGAAATCACCATTGAAATACCAAGAACGATATTATCTTTTTTGTTTTTCAAAACTTTCCAAACATCAGTCAAAGATTGGCGATAACCGCGGGTTAAACCTGTGATTAAAGCGTTGCCATGTCCGCAAGCCAGCATTGAAGCGGCAAAAATGTTACGATCATTTTTTACCATGCGCGCGCAGTCGGAGCGAAGCACGCCATTTCTTTGCAATTTTTGGTAAAGGTAATCAGTGAATTTAGCATTTTCTTCAGAAATTGCGGCGTTGTAAATTTCAATTCCGTTAGGAGTGATATTTACTTCTTTCATATTTTCCAAAATGCGGTCTTTTTTACCAACAAGAATTGGCAAGCCATAACCGCTATCGCGCCACATTGCAGCAACGCGGATCATTTCTGGTTGTTCGCCTTCAGCAAAAATTATTTTTTTCGGGCTTCTTTCAAGCTTTTCAAAAATCATGCTCAAGCTGTTCATTGAAGGATCGCGACGCGCTTGTAATTGTTTTTTATAAGCATCCCAATCTTTAATTGGTTTTCTGGCAACTCCAGTTTCAACCGCAGCTTTAGCAACAGCCAATGGAACCACGCTAATTAAGCGTGCATCGAATGGAGTTGGAATAATATAACGCGGACCAAATTTCATGTCTCGACCGCCATAGGCTTTGATAACTTCAGCCGGAACATGTTCGCGGGCAAGTTCTGCAATTGCATGAGCCGCAGCGATTTTCATTTCTTCATTAATAGTTGAAGCGCGAACATCTAAAGCACCGCGGAAAATGTAAGGAAAACCCATTACGTTATTAACTTGGTTTTCGTAATCAGAACGACCAGTTGCAACAATTGCATCGTCACGACTTGCGTAAACTTCTTCTGGAGTAATTTCAGGATCTGGATTGGCCATAGCAAAAATCACCGGATTTTTCGCCATTGATTTTACCATTTCTTTGGTAACTGCGCCCTTAACTGAAAGACCCAAAAACACGTCCGCTCCCTTCATTGCTTCAGCAAGTGTGCGGGCTTTGGTGTTGGCGGCGTGAGCTGATTTCCATTGATTCATGCCTTCAGTTCTGCCTTTGTAAATTGTGCCTTTAGTGTCGCACAAAATTGCGTTATCATGTGGCAAGCCCATTGCTTTTAAAAGCTCTAAACAAGCAATACCAGCAGCGCCCGCTCCGTTTACTACAACTTTAATATCTTTAAATTTTTTGCCTGAAATGTGTAAAGCATTGATAATACCAGCGGCAGAGATGATTGCAGTTCCGTGCTGATCATCATGGAAAACTGGAATATCCATGATTTCACGAAGTTTGCTTTCGATGATAAAACATTCTGGAGCCTTGATATCTTCAAGATTAATGCCGCCCCAAGTTGGGCCTAAATATTTAACAGCGTTGATAAATTCATCGGTGTTTTCGGTGTCAACTTCAATATCAATTGAATCGATGTCGGCGAATCTTTTAAATAAAACTGATTTACCTTCCATAACTGGTTTTCCGGCTAGAGCGCCTAAATTTCCAAGTCCAAGAACTGCGGTTCCGTTTGAAATAACTGCAACGTAATTTCCTTTAGAAGTGTAATCGTAAGCTAAATCAGGATTTTTTTGAATTTCCAAACAAGGAATTGCAACACCGGGAGAATAAGCTAGAGCTAAATCGCGTTGAGTATTAAGTGGTTTAGTTGCATGCATTGCAACTTTTCCTGGTTGTCCTTGAGTGTGAAATTGTAAGGCTTCGAGATCTTTTGAATTTTTCGTTGCCAAGTTAGATTTTGCGCTGTTTTTTGAAGCGTCTTTTTTGCTAGCCATAATATGGATGTTTAAATGTTTGAAATAACGTAAGTAAATTGCGGCGCAACTTAGTTTTAAGAATTTTAATGTCAAAAATTATGCTGATCGATAAAAGTAGAAAATTTTCAGAATTTTTTGAAAAGAAAAATGAAAACAGAAAAATTGATTTTTTGGTGCTTCATCATGTTGAGGCCAATTCGGTAGAACATGCCATAAAACAGTTTGAAGAGCATGGCGTTAGTGCGCATTTTTTAATTGCTGAAGATGGAAAAGTTTTTGAATTAGTTGATGAAAATGATGTAGCTTATCACGCGGGAGTAAGCTTCTGGAAAGGTTTTGAAAGTTTAAATAAAAATTCGATTGGCATTGAATTTATTAACAGCGCACCTTTTGAGAAAAAATTTGAAAAAGTTCAGCTAGAAGCTGGGTTAAAACTTTGTCAATATTTGATGCAGAAATATCATTTAAAACCGGAGAATGTTGTGGGGCATTCTGATATTGGTTATATTAAAGAAACTGGATTTTTAGACCGCAAACAAGATCCGTCACATTTATTTGACTGGCGGTTTTTAGCAGAAAACGGAGTTGGGGTTTTTGTCAATATTTTTGGGGCGGAAGAAAAATTATTTGAGATTGGAAATGAAGATTTGGAGATCTTAAAGATTAAAGAAAAACTTAAAAAATTTGGCTATAAAATTGTTGGTTTGAATGAGAATTTTGATGAGGAAATGCAAGCTTTAGTAAGAGTTTTTAACCGCCATTTTTGCGAAGAAAATTCAGATGTTTGGACAAAAAAATCGCAAGCGGTTTTAGATCGCCTATGTAAGTAAATTTGTGAAGTAGGAAAAACGTAGTTTTACCACGTAGTTTTAAAAGATGATTAATTTTTTTATCAGTTGACGCGAATAAATCCGCAAGATTAAATAAATTTTCTCCGCAAAAATCCCCGTATAAAAACCTCCTAATTTTATCTTTTAAGCCACTAATAGCTTAATTAGATCAAATCTCAGCAGCACAATAAATCAAAGTCATAATGAAAATTGTAGAGATGTTTAAAGGCGTTATAGATAAGTTGGAGCCTATGGACGGTTTATTTCCCTCGACTTTTTCTAGGGTTGATCCTGAAAAATTGAAAACAAAATTAAAGTTGAAAGATGAGGCGGAATCTAGGGGTAAAAATAATCTTCCTTCGGAGATTGCTGATAGCTGGGATGATGTGGAACTTGGAATTATTGCAGTTATTGAGAATGAAAGAGATAAGGCTGCTGAAATATATCACGATAATTATCGTTCTTATGAAAATAGGATAAATGGCATGAAGGGTCTTGGTTTCAAAGGGGTATTTGAAGCCATTACCAATGCTGCTGAAGCTAATTTAGCAATGTTATTTCATCAAAAGAAGAATGATCTCGACAATGCTAAATCAGAGGTTCTTAAATCGGAAAATGATTTAAATAAATTTAAAGAAAATAATGCGCGAGATAGCCAAGCTTCATACCCAAAAAGCAAATTTTTTCAGAAATTTAAAAGAGTTTTATTAATCCATTTATTTTTAGTAATCTGGTAACTTAAGGATTTTAATAACATCAATCATAAACTGATATATTGCAATTTCATATTCTTTTAGATCCTGATACTGAAGTTTATTACCAACTTTTTTTGTATTATCATGAACGTAATAGCATCTACTATCATAAATGTTATTGAATACATCAAAGCTTGAGTATGGCTGGCTTTTGCATGGCTCATATTTCTGAAATTCATTTTTAAAATTTACATTAAAAGCACTCAAAAAATTTTCTATATTGTCTTTTGAAGGACTATTCAGAATTTTTTGAATCTTATCTATCTTGCCCCTTCCTTTTATTAAGAGTTCTAAATTTAATAACTCTTCCTCTTTTAATAACTCTTCCTCTTCTGTTTTATCATTAAGTACTTTTATTAAGTCATTACCACTAGTTAGATAGATTTTTGATCTATAAGACTGCTTAAGAAATTGATGGATTTGATCCGATATTATAACATGCAGACCAATTAAGAAAATCTCCGATTCCGTAGATGGCTCAAAATTTCTTTCAAGAAAAAACCCTTTTTCTTCAGCCAAAAGAAAATGTTTTTTTATATAAGATTTTGCATTTTGTGCAATGTCGGAAAAATTCGGGTTATTCATGAAATAGGCTAAGTATTTTTGAACAATTTCTCATAAACAAAGCCCACTCTTCCTTCTATTGAGCTTCTTCCGCCTGTTCCTCCTGCACTGGTTAGCCTTGAAAATTCAGTGTGGCTCTTTGGGTAAATATCCTGATCAAGAGCTTGCTTTACTTTATTAGTAGGGACCTCATTTTTATTCACTATTCCTTTTAATATAGCGCTAAAAATACTTTCGAATCTTACGGATTTTTTGTAATCCAGAACTATTTCATTCTCTATTATAAATTTGCAAGCTCTAACAAAAGTATCTTTGAATCGATTTATATCAGCATGCTCTTTTTCAAAATTATCATTATAATACCTAATAAAATCATTTATTGTATTGGTCATGCTGCCAGAAAAGTCGTCCATATAAAAAACAATCACCAAGCACCTTAAAATCATTTCAACATCCAAATACCTAGCTTGAGCTCTGTCTTGGCCATAAACTTTTCTCCATTCTTCTTCTTCATTTAGAGTTTTTTTAACAAAATCATTAAATTCTCCACGAAAAACGCAGTTTCGTATTTCTTGTTTATTCAAGACGACCGCAGACTGATTTAATATCTTAAAAATTTCGTATTGCCCATCCATTGCATCATTTGGACTAGTTTGTTTTATTAGAATAACCGTAATAATTTTATCATCAAAACCATCAATATCCCTGAAGAGCTTATCACTACCATCTATCTCAACAGAGAATTTACCATCAACGAAATCTTTTATTGCTGTAATTCTCTGCAAACCATCGATTACTATGTAACGTCCAGAATCGACTTCAAATAAATAGATTGGAGGAACTGGTATACCACGATAAAATGATATAATTAGATTCTGCTTCCTAGTTTCTTTCCAGGCTGTAGGAAGTCTCTGGAAGTCTGGATCAATCTGTATCTTTTGTTTGTTGATTCGTTCCAGTAAAAATCCCAAAGTCCATTGAACATGCTGAGATTCAAACTCATACTTTGTTATGTTCGTTAGCTCCTCAATACTTTCATCAGAAGTTTCATCAATTTCATTATTGTTAATTTGTTCTTTTAATTTCATTGGATTGCGTACTTTCTCAGAATGAAAATTATTCATAAAGTTTTTTTGTTTAAAATTTTTGTTTCTCATACTATTTTTTGGCTGATAAGAACTATAGGATTATCCATATTGATCACAAAAACAACTTACAAAACATTTTTCAGAAGATTTAAGTGAGTCAATAAAATCTAATATAAAATGCGTTATATTTTGAAACAAAATTAAAATGCAGATAATTTTGAAAGAAGAATTAACAAATTTGCGAGTAAATTTTCACCTAAGATTATCTAAAAAAAGAGATATTAGTGTTGATAAAGAAGAGGTGGCGCACCTAATTCATAAAATGAATATGAGCGATGAAGAAGTGCAAAATAATATAGTGAAATTGAGTAGTTTTAAAAGATGGTTAAGAATTATGAAGTCATCTTTTATCGATAGAAAATCGTTATAAATTTCGTAAGTTTAAAAATAAGCAAAACTACTTCTTTCTTTTGGTTCTATGAAAAATACAAAAAAATACGGGATAATTTTATTTGTTGTGGCTGCATTTATTACGCTTTTTTCATTTTCAAATCATAAACTACCCGATCATTCAAAAAAAGACGAAGCCAGCGCCAGAAAGGTTTATAAATGGAAAATAATCCGAGTAGTTGATGGTGATACATTGGAAGTTGAGGAAAATTTTCTTCCTCCAGAATTAAAGTTATTTGTTCGCTTAAAAAACGTGGACACGCCAGAAAAATCACCTCGAGCCAAATGCGATGAAGAAGATAAGCTCGCTAAAAAAGCAGCTGAATTCACAAAAAGTGCCGTTGAAGAAGCTATAAAAAACAATCAAGAAATTACATTTTCAGAATTAAAGTGGGATAAATATGGCGGCAGGGTTTTATCTGATGTCAAAATAAATAACAGAAGCTTGGCCAAGGACCTAATAAATAATGGTCTGGGACGTGAATATCATGGCGAGAAAAAGCAAAGCTGGTGTAAAGAAATTTAATTAACATTTCCAAAAATAGTTTTGGCAATCGTCAAAACTTTCACTTTTTTCGCGCCGTGTTTTTTTAAAATTTTGGCGCAATTTTCAACCGTTGCGCCTGTTGTCATAACGTCATCGACTAATAAAATATTTTTACCTTTTACAATTCCAAAATATTTTTCATTGACCGCAAAAACATTTTTCAAATTATTTTCGCGTTCTTTTTTCTTCAAAAAAATCTGCGATTTTGTGTCTTTAATTCTCACCATTAAATCAGGGAAAAACTGCATTTTTGGCGTTAATTTCAGCAGATTTCTTGCCAGCAAAACTGCCTGATTAAATTTCCTTTTTCGTAATCGCGAAACATGAAGCGGAACTGCAACCATAAGGTCGCAATCCTTAATTTCATTTTTTGATTTATCAAAAATAATCCGCGCAAATTTTTGAGCTAAAAAAGTTTGATCACGATATTTCATTGATCCAACAATTTTTTTTAAAATATCATCATAACGAAAAATCGTGATGACGCGATCAAAGGCGGGTTTTTTGGTTAAACATTTGCCACAAATTAAATTCAAACCTTGAAACTCAAACGGATAAGCGCAAATTATGCATTTAGGTTCGCAGATGAATTGTAATTTCAGCCAGCAACTTTCACAAAATAAGCCGTCAATACTGATGATTTTTTCGCAGGACAGGCAGTGATTCGGAAAAATAATTTCCGATATTTTTTTTAAAATTTTCATTTCGAAGTGATGATTCAAGAGGTTTTATTCGATCGCGATTTGTTGCGCCAAAATAAGTTGCGCGCGCGCTCGAAGTTTTTAGATCATAATTTTTTACATCATGAAGTTGCAAATAGAATTGCCGAAAATGTTAAGTTTTTGAATCGCGAATTTAAGGATATTTTAGAAATTGGTGCGATGGATGATTATTTGTCGAAGCTTGTAAATGAAGCTGGTGCGCCATATAAATTTATGGAAGATTTGGAGGTTTTGCCTTTTGAAAAAGAATCTTTTGATTTGATTTTGAGCAATCTCAATTTTCATTACATAAATCAAATTCCGCAATTTTTAATAAATGTTAAAGAAGTGTTAAAGCCAGGCGGCGTATTTATCGCCAGCTTTTTTGGTGAAGAAAATTTAAGTGAATTGGCTCACGTTTTATACGAAACGGAAAATGAAATTTATAATGGCGTTTCACCAAGAATGCCGCCAACAATTGATGTGAAAACTGCGGCGAGTTTATTGCAAAAAGCTGGTTTTCAAAATCCGATTTCAGATTTTGCCAAAATTGAGGTGGAATATTCTGATCCGTTAAATCTGTTAAAAGATTTGAAAATGATGGGGCAGGGCAATATTTTGACCAAGCGTTCGCGCAAGTTTTTTACGAAGGAATTTTTGCGGAAAATTTCGCAGAACTATAAAAGAATTTATCCATCCGGAATTGCAACTTTCGAAGTTGTGACGGTTACGGGGTGGAAGGAAAATCGAGCTAGAATCTAGATATAAACAAATAAAAAAATGACAAAAAAATTACACATCAAAACCTACGGCTGCCAAATGAATGTTTATGATTCAGATCGTATGCAAGATTTAATGACCGCGGTTGGCTATGAAACTATCGAAACGCCAGAAGGTGCCGACATGGTTATCATTAATACTTGTCATATTCGCGAAAAAGCTTCGGAAAAATTATTTTCTGATTTAGGGCGCATTCGTCCGCATAAAGACAAAATGAAAAATGCCGGAAATCAAATGATCGTTGCGGTTGCTGGTTGCGTGGCTCAAGCCGAAGGTGAAGAAATTTTTAGAAGATCAAATGTAGTTGATATTATCGTGGGGCCGGAAAGCTATCAAAGCTTGCCAGATCTGGTGGGAAAAGTTATTCGTGACAAGAAAAAACAAATTAATCTCGAATTTACACCTAATGATAAATTTGATATTTTGCCGCAAGCTCAGGCCGGAACTGGAGCTAGTGCTTTTGTAACGGTTCAGGAAGGTTGTGATAAATTCTGCACTTTTTGCGTTGTGCCTTACACCCGCGGTTCTGAATATTCGCGCGAGGCGCACAAGATTTATGAAGATGCTTTGAAATTGGCGCAGAAAGGTGTTAAAGAAATTTATTTTTTAGGCCAAAACGTCAATGCTTACCACGGTTTAGATGAAAATGGTGAAGTTGTAACTTTGGCAAAATTAGTTGAGAAAATTGCAGCAATTCCAGAAATAAAAAGAGTTCGTTACACAACTTCGCATCCGCGCGATATGACGGATGACTTGATCGCAGCGCATCGCGATAATGAAAAATTAATGCCATTTTTGCATTTGCCGATTCAGTCTGGTTCGAACAATGTTTTGAAAGGAATGAACCGCAAACACACGCGTCAGGATTATTTTAAGATTATCGAAAATCTCAGAAAAGAGCGACCAGATATGGGTTTGTCTTCTGATTTTATTGTCGGATTTCCCGGAGAAACAGATCAGGATTTTGAAGATACTTTAGATTTGGTTGAAAAAATTGGTTTCACCCAATGTTATTCTTTCAAATATTCGCCACGTCCCGGAACTCCGGCAGCAGATGCAAAAATTCAAGTTGATGAAAAAGTAAAAGATGAGCGTTTGGCGAGATTACAAAAACTTTTAACGCAGCAACAAACCGAATTTAACAAAAAATCGGAAGGGCGGGTGATGAAAGTTTTATTTGAAAAAGAAGCGCCGAAATCTGGTAAAATAAGATCACGTGCAGCGACTCAACTTTGGGGAAAATCACCTTATTTACAGTCGGTTATTGTTGACGTTGCAAGTGAAGAAGAGGCGCAAAAATATTTAGGGCAAATTGCTGAAGTTAAAATATTAAAAGCGCGCCCAAGTAGCTTGGTTGGGGAGTTGGTTTTATAAATTTATTAGTTAATAAGGCGCGAATCTTTTTATCTTGGGTCGAAAACGGATTTTAAGCGTACTTTATAATCCGTTTCCTGAAGTTGCTTAAATTAGTAGGAAAGCTGTCTATTCTATGGTTTAGAACTGTCTCGAAGTAATAATTTCTTACTGTTGTTCTGTCTTCTTCGTAGGTTGAGCTGCTGCTTTTCTGCTTTCTTCTTTCTTTTTTAAGATTGCCACTACCGCTTTACCTTCAACGACGCTATTTGCGCTTAAAATAAAAGTCTGATTTTGCTTTAAATCAAAATTAACTACAATCTTGTTATCTTCATTAACTGCTGGAGCGGGGGCATCAAGTTTGGCTCCGGAAAGAATTTTCCATTTACTGACGCTAATCGTCCATCTAATAGAAACTTTATCTTTATGAACTGAAGTTACGTAAAGCTCTTTTTCTTTTTTATTGGTTGCAGGGGTAATTTTTTGTTCATTAACCCAAACCACCCAATCTTTTGCAGTGAAGTAGATTATTGAAGCTAGGTAAATATAGGATTTTTCATTTTCAGTTTTTTCTTCAGTTTTTTTCTTATCAGCCTCAGCTTTCGCCTTGGCTTCCCCCTCATCTTCTCCTGGAGAATAAACCTCGTTACTTTTTAGCGATTCTACAGCGCGTTCGATATTGCTATTTTCTTCATCATTAAACATCAATGAAGTCATTTTATTTCCTAACAGCATATTAGCTAAACTATTATTGGAAATAATTGTGGTTTTACTTCTCGGAACTGCAACTTCCGCTGGAGCAGCTTTGCTATTATCAGATTTGGTTGGCGCTATTTTTTCTGGCAAGTTTGCTTCAGAAAAGCTTGGCGCTTCTTGTGCCAAAGCATTATTTGCTCCAGTAAAGATTAGCGTAAAAATCAGCAATGAAAAAAATTTACAAAGTTGGTTGTGCATTCGGAGCTACTGAATTTGGTTTAATTTCGCCAGGTTTGGCAGTTATATCTACGGGTTTTTTAATTTCTGCATCTTTGTTTCTGAAGGCATACCAGACAAAATCAACTTTTCCATTTATCAGTCCCACACCTTTGCCAGTGCTGATTGCAACCAAGTCGTCAGTACTGTAGCTTTTATCTCCTTTTCTAATTTGTACGCCGGTTACAATGGCATATCCAGGAAGGGAATTTATAAATTCTTCAATAAAAGACAAAGCCTTAAGATCATTAACCGCCTGAAAATTTAAACTCCCAGTAGTTGAAACTACAGTAATGGTTGAGCGCTCAAACAAACCTCCTTTCATAGTTTCGGGCAAGGTAACTTTGATTGTTTGGTTGGTAATTGCATATTTCTCAGCAAGCGCTGCAAGTTTGGCATTAACCTCATCCATCTTGATACCCGCAGTGATTTTTCGGTTATCAGTAAGATTGCTCCATAATTTTTTATATTTTTTAAGTTCAATAGCTTTGCTTTCTAGGTCAGTTGCTTCAGCCCTTATTCTAGAAGCTTCGCTGCCTATTGCTTCAATTTTACCCTTTAATGCATCTTGTTGACGGAATGTATAAAAAGCTCCGGCCGCACACATAAGAACTAAAACACCAGATATAGAAAAGCTGATAATATTTTTTTTACGCAGAATTAAAATTTTCATTCAACGCCCTTGGCAATGTTGAAGTTGATAGGAAAGCTGTAATATTTTTGGTTAAAGTCGATATTGCGAGGCAAATCATCATATTTAACTGCATTTTTGCTGAGATTTTTTTTCACCTCAACCACCAATGTATCAAATTCTCTAAATAGATCTTCAATATCACCACTTTTATTTAAGATTAATCCATTAAGGACAATATTATAATTTGGATTAGGTGCTGGAGAGCGGAAATTAAATTCCGGAATCGCATAATTATATTCTGTAAGCTTAACATTAAAATCTTTCAGGAATTTCAGTTTAATATAAAAATCTATATAGTTGATTCCAATCGAACCCAAAGCTTCTTCCATTTTTCCGAAATCTGTAATTTGTTTAATGTCTACATCTTCTTCATCTTCACCTTGTGTTCCTTCAAGCGCGGCCTTTCTGATTCTTCCTAATTCTTGAATTGAAGCAAATTTTTGAGTTTCCGCAGCTTCAATTGCTTCTCCGACTTTGTCTTGCGAGAAAATAGAATATAACACAACCGAGCAAACACCTATTACTAAAAACAGGTGTAAGTAATAAGAAAAACGTAAAGTTAAAAAGAATCTTTCCAGGGCAATAATTATTGGAATGGTAAATTTTAAAATCTTTTTACCTTCAGAGAAAATCTTGGAAAGCAGCATATCGCAATATTGGCTGTTTTCTGGCATTATTTTACCATAACCAGCTTTTTGCGCCGCTTCAAACGGGGTATAATTTACGAAGTTTAGATCGGTACTATTAATTTTTTTGATCGATTCCAAAACACTGCTTGGAAAAATATTAACAATATCGAGTTCTGAAATTGATAGGTCGGGGAAGAGACGTTTTAAATATTCGAAAGTGCTATAAATATCTTGTTCATATTTTTCTAAGAAATCGGCCTGTTCAAAATTATAATTTACAACGCGGGTAAATACGATTCCCTGATCTGAAAACACAATCTGCCTGATGCCAGAAACCTTGTTCTGCATCACAAAGCAATAAAGATCATTCTTTTTATTCTGAACTTGGGATTTAAGTTTTATGTCACTTTTGATTTTTTTGAAAAGGCTGTGCGCTTCAACGGGAAGCATGTAAATACCAACCAAACGGTTTTGCATGTCGAGTATAAACTCGAACCATTTATTGATGGTTTCAGAAGTTGCTGATGTAACAAATAAGGCTTCCCATCTACTAGTTCCTGATTTCTTGGCGTTTAAAAGAATAAAACTTTTTAAACTTTCTTTGTCACCATCGCTTGCCATATCACGTTTTATGATGCGATTTAAATCGCCGCGACGGATTGCAGGATAAACTTTTTTCTTGTAGCTTTGGTCAATAGTATCAAGCAATACATAAACCGAAGCTGATTTATTTTTATTGAAAACTGATTTTAATTCTTCTTTCGAGGTATCATTTAATTCATCTAAAAAAATTTTATTTTCAATGCTGCTACCATTATGGAGAGCTACAACCGCGCCGTAGTTTCCGATAGTGACAACGATATTCTTTTGAGAAAACATTTGAGTTTGTGATAGTTAAAACCTAAAAAACTGATGGGCCGGTTCGCGTTTTTAAAAGCCGATTAATTAACATGCAATTACTCACAAAAAAAAATGATTCTTGGAATTGGAATTGATTCAGTTTCGGTCGGTCGAATTGAAAAACTTATAATTCAATTTAAAGAAAAATTTCTGCAAAAGATTTTTGTTGAAAGCGAAATTTCAAAAGCCGATTCGATTAAAATTTCTGAAAAACGTACTCTATTTTACGCCAAAAGATTCGCCGCCAAAGAAGCTTTTTCTAAAGCTACAGGCTTGGGAATAGGGCGTGGAATCGATTTTAAAGATATCGAAATTACCAATGATAATTTGAGAAAACCCCAAATTAAAATTTTAAATGATAAGGAAGAATTTCTAAAAAAACATTTTAACTGCAGCAACTTTGCAATTCATTTGTCGCTTACGGATGAAGATCCAATCGCAAGCGCCTTTGTTACAATCGAAAAAATCTCATGAAAAAAATAATCGTCATCGGTGCCGGAGCCTGGGGAACTGCAATTGCCAACTTGCTTGCTAAAAATTCCAATCAGGTTTTTTTGAGTGCTAATAATAAAGAAGTTATTGATGAAATTAATGGCAAAAAAACCAATCACAAATTTTTACCGAATATAAAATTAAACAAAAATCTCAGCGCAATTTCTGGATTTGAAAAAGAAATTTCGACAGCCGATTTCGTTTTCATCGTTATTCCAAGCCAAAGCGCGGCCGAAGTTTTTAAAAAAATTTCTAAAATTAAAATCAAAAAAGATTGCGCTTTTGTAATTTGTTCAAAAGGCGTTGAACAAAATTCTTTAATGCTTTTGAGCGATTCTTTTGAAAAAATCACCGGCATTAAAAATTTCGCTGCTTTATCGGGCCCAAACTTTGCAATTGAGGTGGCGAATGAAGTTCCGACAATTACTTCAATTGCTGCAAAAAATAAAAAACTGGCGCAAAAAGTAATCGATATTTTAAATAATGATTATTTCAAAGCCTCGTATTTCAAGGATCCACGCACTGCCGAAATTTGCGGCATTGTCAAAAATATTATCGCAATTGGTTGTGGAATTGTTGATGGCCTTGATTTGGGTGTGAATGCTAAATCAGCTTTGGTAATGAAAGGAATTTCAGAAATTCGTGTTTTATGCAAAAAACTAAAGGCTTCCGACGATGTTATAAACGCTGCAGGATTTGGTGATATTTTTCTAACTTGTTCATCAACTAAATCACGCAACAACACTCTGGGAACTTTAATTGCCAAAGGCAAAACTTACGCAGAAATTGCCAAAGAAACCGACAAAACCTATGAAGGCGCATCTTCCGCCAAATCAATTGCTGCAATTGCTAAAAAGTTGAAATTGCAGCTAGACTTGTGTGAAAAAATAAGCCAAATTTTGACCCGCAAACATTCTCCAGAACAAATCAAAACAATAATCTCAAAATCAATTTTAGCTTAAATGTCCAACAGTGTTTTAATTATCGATTTCGGCAGCCAAGTTACTCAACTTATTGCGCGTAGAATCCGTGAACTTGGTGTTTTTTGTGAAGTTAAAAATCACGATATCAAACTTGATGAAGTCAAGAAAATAGCGCCAAAAGCAATTATTTTTTCTGGCGGACCTGCTTCAGTTTATGAAAAAGATGCGCCAACAATTGATAAAAAAATCTTCGAACTAAAAACTCCGATTTTAGGAATTTGCTACGGCGAACAGTTAATCTGTCACTTGCTTGGTGGAAAAGTTGGCAAATCTTTTGAAAGAGAATTTGGTAAAGCTGAAATTGAAGTTGTTGCAACTTCTAAGCTTTTCAAAGGTGTAAAAAATAAACAAGTTTGGATGAGTCATGGCGATCATATCAGCAAAATTCCGGCTAGTTTTAATGTTATCGCAATCACGCCAAAAGCGCCACACGCGGCAATTGGTGATGAAAAGAGAAAAATTTACGGTGTGCAATTTCATCCCGAAGTTGTTCATTCGATTGAAGGTAAAAAAATCATCGAAAATTTCGTGGTAAATATTTCTGGCTGTAAGCCGGATTGGACGATGAAAAATTTCAAAAAAGAAGAAATTGCTCATATTAAAAAAATTGTCGGCAAAAATCAGGTGATCTGCGGACTTTCTGGTGGCGTTGATTCATCGGTTGTTGCGGCTTTAATTAATGAAGCAATCGGCAAACAATTAACCTGCATTTTTGTTGATCACGGTCTTTTAAGAAAAGGCGAGGGCGCCCAAGTGCGAGAAGTTTTTGATAGTCGTTTAGGATCCCCTTATTTAAGGGGATCGAGTCGACGCGTTAGCGCGATGAAGGGGTTGCATAACTTTGTTTATGTTGATGCTTCGAAATTATTTTTATCGAAATTAAAAGGCGTTTTGGATCCAGAGAAAAAACGTAAAATTATTGGCAAAACTTTCATTGAAGTTTTCGACAAAGAATCTTCAAAAATTAAAAATGCTATCTTTTTGGCTCAAGGCACGCTTTATCCCGACGTGATTGAATCTTCGCATCCAAATAAAGGCGCGAGCCAAACAATTAAATCGCATCATAATGTTGGCGGTTTGCCAAAAAAGATGAAATTAAAATTGCTCGAACCAGTTAGAATGCTTTTCAAAGATGAAGTTCGTGTGCTGGGAAAAGAGCTTGGTCTTCCAGATCATGTTGTCGGCCGCCATCCTTTTCCAGGCCCTGGGTTAGCGATTAGAATTATTGGCGAAATCACTCCCGAAAAAATTAAAGTTTTGCAAGAAGCTGACGCAATTTACATCGAAGAAATCCGCAAAGCCGGACTTTACGATAAAATTTGGCAAGCATTTTCAGTTTTAACTCCGATCAAAACTGTGGGAGTCATGGGGGACGCCAGAACTTATGAAAATGTTTTAGCTCTGCGCGCTGTTACTTCAATTGATGGAATGACGGCTGACGTTTACAATTTTGATTCCCAGTTTTTATGCTCGGTCGCAAGTAGAATAATTAACGAAGTGCGTGGAATTAACCGTGTGGTTTATGACTTCACGTCAAAACCACCGGGAACTATTGAGTGGGAATAAATTCATCTTTTTTAAATTTAAATTTTCAAAAAAATGCTAATCAGTTTTAGCGTCACCAACTTCAGATCTATAAAAGAAACGCAGACAATTTATCTGAGTGTTGATCCTAAACTTTCTAAAGCGGGCAAATTTAAAAATAATCTTTTTAAAACTGGCTTAAAAAGTGAAGCGCATTTGCTAAAAAGCGCGGCAATTTATGGTGCTAATGCTTCGGGGAAAAGTAATTTTGTTCGAGCTTTGTCTTTTTTTAATTCGATGGCTTTGAGGCGTTTAGATAGAGGTCAAATCCTTTTTGAATTTGATCCATTTGTTTTGAACAAAGAAAATAAATCAAAACCAACCGAATTTGAAATCGACTTCATTATCCAAAAAACAAGATATATCTACGCTTTTGGCTTTGATGAAACAAAAATCCACTTTGAAAAACTTGAGCGTTTTGAAGATGAAGAAAAAAAACTAATTTATGAAATAAAGCTTGTTGGCGAAGAGCTGAAAGAAAATTTTACCCAACTTTTTGAAGGTAAAAGAGATTCAATTGACGCCGTTAAAAATAATAAAAACCACTTGTTTCTGCCTTCAAATGTAAGTTCAGATGGTAATAAATTTTTGAATCCAATTTATGATTGGATTCAAAAAATATCTAGCGCAACAAGACCAGCCAATCTTCAAAGCACTCTTGACTGGATTTCGAGAAGAGAAGAAAATAAAATAAAAACCCTAGAGCTTCTGAAGGCGTGTGATCTTGGGATTTCTGATTTTGCAATCAAAAAACGAGAGTTTTACGAAGGGTTTTTTGAGGGTGAATTTTTTAAATCGCGTTCAGAAGAGACAAAAGAAGATCTAAAAAACCACAAAGAGGTAACATTTACAAATAGCGGAGGCTATCCTTTAGATTTTAATAAATTATCCGACGGCTCAAAAGCTTTATTCAATTTAACTAAACCAATCTTCGAAACCTTAGAAAACGGCGACGTTTTATTTTTTGATGAATTGGATCGCAGTTTGCACCCAGATGTTTTAAAAAATATCGTCAGAATTTTTCACAACCCAAATCTCAACAAAAACAAAGCCCAAATTGTTTTCACCGCACACAACGACATTTTGCTAGAAAAAAAAGAAAGAATTTTGCGCCACGACCAAGTTTGGTTCACTAGCAAAGTAAAAGATGGCTCAACAGAGTTATATTCTTTATCTGAATTTGAAGACGTTAAAAAATCTGACAATATCGTCAAAAAATATCGCGAATATGATTTTGGCGCCAGACCTTTTATTAAAGATTTGAACTACTAAAATATGGCGATAAATCAACAAAGAAGGCGACCAATCGGGGGAATAAAAAACAAAGAAATTTTGATTATCTCCGAAGATAAAGAGTCTTTTATTTTATATTTTAAAAATTTTTTGCAAAAAATTGGCTACGAAAAGACGGGCGAAAGAAGCGAAGACAATAAAATTAAACATTTTTTTAAGGGACAATTAAGCAGAACTTTTGGCGGTCGCTTCATTGCAGAAATAACACTATCTCACGCTGGAATAACGCACTCAGAAGGCATGGTAAAAATAGCCAATCAAGAAAGTTTAAAGCGCAAAAAATCATCCGAAGAATTCAGAGCATTTTGTGTTTTTGATGCCGAAAATGAAGAAAAACTTAAGAAAGATTTAGAGATTAAGACGGAACAAAATGTTAAAAAAATTATCTCATTTCCGTGCTACGAAGCTTGGCTTCTCATGCATTTTATAACCAATTTGAATGAGGATAAATTTCAAAAAATAAACGCAGCTGATTTAATAACAGAGTTAAGTAATCAATATCGTTTAAAATTTGGTGAAGAAGGATTGCAATTTGGAATATCAATCAGTTATCGCAAAAATCTGATGACAGAAACAATATTTAACTGGCTTTATTCTAATATAAACACAGCCAAAGCCAACGCTCAAAGACTTAGAAACGAAAATAAAAAACATCTATCAACCGAAATCGATTTACTAATAAACGAACTCGAAAATTTTTCCGTCGCTTAATTTTTTAAAAAAACTCTATGCCAAATTTCGATTTACCATACGCACAACCAATCTCCGCTGATAAAAAAACTTTATATACCAACGCCAGAATTGTCGATCCGGAAACTGGCTATGATAAAATCGGAAGCCTTCTAACAATTGGCGATAAAATTGTAGATTTTGGTGAGAGTGTTGAAGCTTTTGATGCCGAAATTATTGATTGTAAAGGTCATGTTCTAGCTCCCGGATTAATCGATATTCAAGTGCATTTTCGTGACCCCGGCCAATCTCGCAAAGAAGATTTAACCACAGGTTCAAAATCTGCCGTTGTTGGCGGCATCACAACTGTTGTTTGTCAACCAAACACTGCACCAACTTTAGACTCTGTTTTAACTTTTGATTATCTACGCTTAAAATCTCGCGAAGTGGCTTATTGCAACGTAAAAGCCTATGGTTGCATCACTAAAAATATGAAAGGCGAAGAATTAGCTGACATGCATTCTTTGAAAGAAGCGGGTGCTGTTGGTTTCACTGATGATGGTTTACCGGTTATGAACGCTAATGTTATGCGTCGCGCTTTTGAATATTCAAAAAATCTCAATGTTGTAATCGCGCAACATGCTGAAGATTTAAACCTTACCAATAAAGGCTGCATCAACGAAGGAAGAGTTTCGCTTGAACTTGGAGTTCGCGGCATTCCTAATATTTCTGAATCAGTAATTGTTGAACGCGATTTGGCAATTTTAGAAAGCACGGGCGGGCGTTATCACTTGCTTCATGTTTCAACGCGCGAAGCGCTTGATGCAATTAAACGCGGCAAAGAAAAAGGGTTGAATGCCACAGTTGAAGTGTCTCCGCATCATTTTATGTTAACTGATGAACAAGTTTTAAAATCAGGAACTAACGCCAAAATGAATCCGCCGCTACGCAGCGAAAAAGATCGTTTGGCATTAATTGAAGGATTAAAATCAGGTCTGATCGACGCAATCGCCACCGATCACGCGCCACATGATTTAGCTTCAAAAGAAAAAACTTTAGAAGAAGCATCTTTCGGAATTGTTGGCGTTGAAACTATGTTGCCACTTAGTTTAACTCTATATCACGAAAAAGTTTTATCACTGCGTGACCTGCTTGCTAAAATGACTTGTAACGCCGCAAAAATTATTAATTTCGATGGCGGTGTAATTAAAAAAGGCGCTCGCGCTGATTTAGTTTTGATTGATCTTGATTTTGATTGGACAATTGATTCCCAAAAATTTCACAGCAAATCCAAAAATTCTCCTTTCGATGGCTTTAAAGTAAAAGGTCGCGCAACTAGAACAATCGTAGCCGGAAAAACAGTTTACGCAGTTTAAATTAAATTTTTTTAAGGCGCGGATGGTTGCAAAAATTCTTATAATTGCCGGTTCAGATCCAAGTGGTGGCGCTGGAATTCAGGCTGATATTAAAACTGCAACAGCGCATAAAGTTTATTCATCGGCGGCAATAACTTGTTTAACAGCGCAAAATACTAAAAAAGTTTTCAACATTCATAATTCTCCAATTAGTTTTTTACGTGAACAATTAGAAGCGGTTTTAGAGGACATAAAATTTGATGTGATAAAAATTGGCATGCTGGGAACGCTTGAAATTATTGAATGTGTAACTGATGTTTTAAATAAAAAAGCTAAAAAAATTCCGCTTATTTTAGACACAGTAATGGTTGCAACTTCGGGAGATTTATTGCTTAAAAAAAATGCGGTTTCAGCTTTGAAAAACCAACTGATTAAATTGGCTTTTATCGTCACGCCAAATATTGATGAAGCGGAAGTTTTAGCAGAAATGAAAATCAGAAATATTGAAGATATGAAGCTTGCAGCCTTGAAAATAAAGGCTTTGGGATGTAATGCAGTTTTAATAAAAGGTGGGCATTTAAATTTTTTGGATAAAAAAATCAGAAGCGTTTTGCTTGATGAAAATTCTCAATTTCACATCATTACCAATAAAAAATTTGGAGATAAAAATATTCACGGAACTGGCTGCACTTTAGCATCAGCAATTGCTTGCAATATTTCTAAAAAAATCGATTTGTTAAACTCTGTAAAGAAAGCCAATAATTACGTTTATCGCTCGATTGTAAAAAGTTTAAAAATAGGCAAAGGAAGTTTGGTTTTAAAACATTTCTAAAGATTAAAATTTATGATCAAAAATCAAAAACGTAAAATATTAATTACTGGTGGAACTGGATTTATTGGCAGCAAACTTTGTCTTAAACTCATTGAACTGGGCTTTCAATTAACTGTTTTAAGCAGAAAAACCAATTTAATAAATCGCGATTCTATTTCTTATATTAACGATCTCGATCAAATCGAATTTGATTTTGATATTGTAATTAATTTAAGCGGAGCGCCGATTGCAGTGCGCTGGAGCGAAAAAAATCAAAAAGAAATTTACGCCAGCAGAATTGATGTAACTCGCAAAATTGTTGAAAAAATTAATCAGGCAAAAAATCCGCCAAGTCTTTTTATTAGTGGTTCGGCGATTGGTTATTACGGAACTTCAGAATCGATAGTTTTCAATGAAAAATCTTTGCCAACTAAAGAAAATTTATTTTCACAAAAACTTTGTCAAGATTGGGAAAATGAGGCAAAAAAAGCTGAAGATAAAACAGTAGTTGTAAGAATAAGAACTGGCGTGGTTCTTGGATCTGAAGGCGGAATGATAAAAAAAATCTCTCCTATTTTTAAACTTGGTTTGGGCGGAAAAATTGGTTCAGGAAATCAGATTTTAAGTTGGATTCATATTGATGACGAAGTGGCGGCGATAATTCATTTAATTGAAAATCAAAAAATTTCTGGCGCCGTAAATTTGACTACTCCTTTGGCAATAAGTAACGCAGAATTTACAAAAGTTTTTGCCGCCAATTTAAAAAAGCCCGCAATTTTTAATGCTCCCGCTTTGGCAATGAAATTAGTTTATGGTGAAATGGCACAAGAGTTGTTGCTAAAAGGTCAGAAGGTTTATCCGGAAGTTTTAATTGATAGCGGATTTAGTTTTCAGTTTCCTGATTTAAAAACTGCATTAGAAAATATTTAGTAAATAGTTTTATAACTTTGCTGCGGCCAGCAACTTAATCATTTTTATAGCATCGGCTTTTATTTCGCTGGGAAAATAATCTACATCATCAAGCGGTCTGGCGGTGAAATATCGATAAAAAATTAATGCTGTAAAATAGCTTCCAACAACACTTGGATGACTTCCATCTCCGCTATAAAGTTCAATTTTTGAATCTTTCCCAAGCGCGTAAAGCCAATAATTTCCAATTGGAACTTCTGATGCATTTAACAAAGCAGCAATTTTTTTAGAATGAAAATTCGTCTGCGCTTGCATTAATTGAGCGCTTTGCATGAAGGCAGTATCGGCATTGCTGTACCAAGTGCTGTTAGGTTTTCTTGGCCAGGTAATAAAAAGCACTGCTTTTGAATCTTGAAGTTTAATGGCATTGGCCCAAATCGGTGCTATTTGATATGAAGAGTCGATGCTTTCCTTATATTGCGCCCAAACACTTTGATCTTGCAAAACCACAAAATTCCAAGCTTGGCTTCTCAAAGCTTTTAAAGCCTGACCTTCTTGCCATAATTTTTTTAAGCCCGCGCCTCCGATGGTTACTGATTCGGTGTGAATGCGATAATTTCCACGAGTGTCAGAAGCTGCTATTTTTTCAATCATTTTAGGCATATTATTTGCCGCCGTGTAGCTATTGCCGATGAAGAGAATATTTAGATCTTTATTAGCGAGAATTTGTGCTTGAGCTGGAAAGGCGAGGAAGGTAAAAATTAATATTTTTTTAAGCATGGAAAAAAGTGTTAAATTTTTAAGGTGCTATAACCTGAAATCTTCTAACCGCTTTATTTGTTTACCGTTTTCGTCAAAATTATTTTCATCAAACCATTTATCAAAAACTGTTTTGCGCTTCTCCCATTCACTGTCAATGATTGAAAAGAACAGTGTGTCACGATTTTCGCCTTTAATAATCATATGCTGGCGAAAAGTTCCTTCGTAAGTAAATCCAAAGCGCAGCGCCGCTTTTTTTGAAGGCTCATTATTTAAATTACATTTCCATTGGACGCGGCGAAATCCCAAATCTTCAAAAGCATGTTTGAGCAATAAATAAACTGCTTCGCTGGCAATTGTGGTTTTTTGTAAATTTTTGGAAAAAGCAATGCCGCCAATTTCAATTGAGGCGTGATCTAAATTAAAATCCATTAAACATAAAATTCCTAAAGCGCTATTTAATTTAGGATCAATTACTGCGTAATAAGTACGACTAGAATTTTTTTGACAGTCTTCTAACCAATTTTGAAAATCATCTTCTTTTTCCCAAGGACCATTCATTAGATAAGTCCAAACATCTTTTTTGCTACCGATAAACTGCCATAAATCTTGGCCATGAACCGCCTCTTTTAGTGATTCGAGGCGGCAATAATTTCCAATTAAATCTAAATTTTTAGGTAAAGATTTAGCTGGATTTGGCATATTTTTACAAACCGTGATCTTTAACTAAAAGTTCGGCAATCTGCACCGCATTTAGCGCCGCACCTTTTCTTAAGTTGTCAGAAACAACCCAAAGTGACAGACCATTTTTGATTGAAGTATCTTTACGAAG
Source organism: uncultured Alphaproteobacteria bacterium (assembly GCA_903937405.1). Taxonomy (GTDB): domain Bacteria; phylum Pseudomonadota; class Alphaproteobacteria; order Rickettsiales; family UBA1997; genus UBA2645. Next base: position 56,993 of record CAIZZE010000030.1, read on the forward strand.
TCTTGAAACAAAAACTGGATCTTTAGTTGAAGCATCAATTGGCGTTGTGAAAATCATTTCTTGCGGACGGTCAATAACCAAAACTCCATCAGCTTCTTCTAAAGCAGCTCTAGCTTGAGCAACTGAAATTGGATTTTCAAATTCAACGTTAACCGCTTCTGAGTGAGCGTTAAATACCGGAACGCGAACGCAAGTTGCCTCAACTTCAATTTTTGGATCGAGAATTTTTTTGGTTTCAACTTTCATTTTCCATTCTTCTTTCGTGCAACCATCTTCCATGAAAGAATCAATTTGCGGAATCACGTTGAAAGCAATTCTTTTGCTGAATTTTACCGGCTCATTAAATTGATTAGCATAGATTTTTTTGGTTGAATCATAAAGTTCATCCATAGCTTCTTTGCCTGCTCCAGAAACGGCTTGATAAGTTGCAACCACAATGCGTTTGATTTTTGCTAAATCATGCAAAGGTTTTAACGCCACCAACATTTGAATTGTTGAGCAATTTGGATTAGCAATAATGCCGCTTTTTTTATATCCGGCGATTGCTTCGGGATTAACTTCGGGAACAATTAGCGGAACATTTTTATCCATTCTGAAATGGGAAGTATTGTCAATTACAACGCAGCCTTGAGCCGCAGCGCGGGGCGCGTGAATAGCAGAAATTTTTCCACCCGGTGAAAATAAAGCAATTGCGGTTCCTGTAAAATCATAATCATCCAAAACTTTCACCGTTAATTCCTTATCGCCAAATGTAACTTTTTGACCCAATGAGTTGCGTGAAGCCAAAGCTACAACTTCATCAGCTGGAAATTTTCTTTCCGCTAAAATATTTAAAATTTCTCGACCAACATTTCCGGTAGCGCCAACTACGGCGATTTTTCTTCTAGACATAGTAAATTTGATTTAAGAATTAGGAATTGGGGTTTAAGTTCAAAGTGTTTGGTAGAGATCGTATGGACCCCGTCGTTCGACGGGGTGACAA
>CAIZZE010000031.1 GCA_903937405.1 uncultured Alphaproteobacteria bacterium
CAGTCCAGGACAAGCCTGGCCTGCCAGGCTTTTGACTTGTTGGTGAAAGCCCGACGCCGCCCCACAAGGGGGCTATGCCGGGCAGTCTTCGCTCTAGCGATCTACGCTAGAACAGTCCAGGACAAGCCTGGCCTGCCAGGCGTAGCTCGCAAGAGCGAAGACTGGTGCGGTCGAGAAGATTTGAACTTCCACGGGTTTTACCCCACAACGACCTCAACGTTGCGCGTATACCAATTCCGCCACGACCGCATAAACACTAGCACGATTAGCTAACTAGTGGTTTTAACCTGTTTAATGCAACGATGAACATTGCCAAATCTGGATTTGGCTGGGCTTTTAAATCTGAGATGAAACTGTCGAAACGCTCAACTAAAAAATCAGCAGATTTAATCCAACTATCCAAAGAATTATCTTCGCAAATTTTGTTATCGTCACAGCTAAAATCAACAATACGTTTCGCAATACGCATTTGGTAAGAATATAAATCTTCCAAAATGGTTTTGCTCGAAAGTTTTTGCCAATAATTTTCTGGAGTTTGTTCGTTTAATCTACTGCGTAACCATTTTAACGAAAATCTGGTTCCAACTGCGAAATAGATTTTAGCAATTGTTTTTAGATCAAAATTTGAAGCCGCAGAAATTTCGGCAATATCAAAAGCTGAAGCCACCGGATCCATAGCGGCAACTTTGCCGGCTAATTTGCGGTTCACATTATTTAAATGATATTTCTCGATTTTTCTTTCAAATGATTCGCGTGATGCTTGCGCCAAAACTTGTGACAAAACTGCTGATAATTCATCAGCAATTTTTCTAAAGCGCGTAACAATTGTAGAAAGGTTGCCTTTAGATTGGTTGCGCAACAACCACATTACAGATCTTTCAAGCAACTTATTTGGACTTAAGAACATTTGCATTTGAATATGCGAAGCTATTTTGCCATCAAGATTTTCAATTTCTTCCCAAATTTCACGAAGCCTGAAAGAATCACAAGCGATGACGAAACTTTTTACCACATCAACAATTCCAAAGCCGCTATCTTGGCACATTTGATTGATGAAAGTGATACCGATTCTATTAACGATGAAGTTGGTAATTTGAGTGGCGATAATTTCATTTCTTAATTGGTGATGAGCAATTTCATCAGCAAATTTTTCCTGCATTAATTTCGGGAAATAAGAAAATAATTCGCTCTCGAAATATTTATCCTTAACTAAATCTGACGCTAAAATGTGATTGTAAATATCCATTTTAGAATAGGCCAACATCACGCAAAGTTCTGGGCGAGTAAGGCCAATTTTATCATTTTGTCTTTTATCAATTTCTTTTTTCGAAGGTAAAAATTCAATTTTACGATTTAAGAAACCTGTTTTTTCGAGCTTATCTAAAAACTGCGCTTGATCATCAATTGCGGCAATTCCTTGTGAATAAGCGATTGAAATAGCTTGAGTTTGCAAGCGATTGTCGCTTAACACCAAGTGCGAAACTTCGTCGGTCATTGATTCAAGAATTTTATTTCTTTCTTCAAGAGTGACTTTTTTGCTACGGAGAGCCGAAGTTAAAGCAATTTTAATATTTACTTCATGATCTGAACAATCAACGCCCGCCGAATTATCCATTGCGTCAGTGTTAATTCTTCCTCCAGTCAAAGCATATTCAATACGACCTCTTTGTGTAAAACCAAGATTTCCGCCCTCACCTATAACTTTGCAACGAAGTTCATTACCATTGATGCGAAGTGAATCGTTTGCACGATCACCAACTTCTTGGTTAACTTCATCATTTGCTTTAACGTAAGTTCCAATTCCACCGTTCCAAAGAAGATCAACCGGCGCTTTTAAAATCGCCTGAATTAAATCATTTGGAGATAATTCATCTTCTTCAATTGCCAAAATAGCCTTGATTTCAGGTGTGATTTGAATGGTTTTTGCACTTCTTTCAAAAATGCCGCCACCTTTAGAAATTAAAGATTTATCATAATCAGTCCAGCTTGAGCGTGGAAGGTTAAACATACGAGTGCGCTCTTTGAATGAAGCTGCAACATCAGGATTTGGATCAAAGAAAATATGCAAATGGTTAAATGCTGCAACGAGCTTGATATGCTCGGAAAGCAATATGCCATTTCCAAAAACGTCGCCTGCTAAATCGCCAATTCCAACGCAAGTGAAATCTTGGGTTTGAGTGTCGATGCCCATTTCGCGGAAATGACGCATAACTGAAATCCAGCCGCCTTTAGCGGTGATTCCCATTTTTTTATGATCATAACCAACTGAACCGCCGGATGCAAAAGCGTCTCCAAGCCAAAAATTATATTCTGCAGAAATACCATTAGCGATGTCGGAGAAAGTTGCAGTTCCTTTATCTGCTGCAACTACGAGATATGGATCTTGCGCATCATGCATTATAACATTTCGCGGATGTTCAATTTTATTATTTACAACATTGTCGGTTATGTCCAACAAACCGCGAAGGAAGTTTTGATAGCATTCAACTCCTTCTTTTTGAAGTTCATCGCGCGTGAAAGCACTAGTATCGAGCTTCAAGACAAAACCACCTTTTGATCCAACTGGAACGATTACGGCATTTTTAGTCATTTGCGCTTTCATCAAGCCTAAAACTTCAGTTCTGAAATCTTCTTGACGATCAGACCAGCGAAGCCCGCCACGCGCAACTTTACCGCCCCTCAAGTGAATTGCTTCAAACCTAGTTGAGTAAACAAAAATTTCAGCGTGTGGAAGTGGAAGTGGAAGTTCAGGAACTTTTTTGCAATCAAATTTGAAGGAAACATAACCTTTAAATCCGCCATGTTTCAATGATTGATAATAGTTGGTGCGCAGTGTTGCTTCAATTACACCAAGCAATCTTCTGATAACTGAATCGTCAGTTACATCTTTTACTTTATTTAAACCTTCGCGGATTTGAGCAACAATTTTTTCAGATTTTTTATTTCTTTCAGCAATTGTAATTTTTAAGAACGGATCAAATTTTGTTTCGAATAATTCAACCAATAATTTGGTGATTGCAGAATATCTAACCAAAACATCCGCAACGTAAGTTTGGCTGAAGCGAAATCCTATTTGGTAAAGATATTTGCTATATGCGTTAAGCATGTAAACCTGTTTCCAATGTAAGTCAGCAGTAACAACAAGACGGTTTAAAAAGCCAACTTGCATCATATCTTGCCAGATTAATGAAACGGTTTTTTCAAAATTTAATTTAGTTTTTTCTGAAAATAAGTGGCCTTGTTTGCTTAAGTTTAAATGGAAATAGTGAATCCAGACTTTGCGTTTGCTTCTGATTTTTTCATCTTCTTCCGCAGTTATAATGTAAGTATGTTCTTGAATTACGTTAAAGCCGAAACTTTCTAAAATCGGCATTATTGAAGAAAGAATTAATTCTTTTTCTGGGCTAAAGATTTTAAGTTCAGTTACATCTTCAGGAAGTAAATCGGAAGATTTGTAAAGATTAAATAAAACTGAATTTTTTTGCAGACATTCTTCAATACGCGAAATATCAATCGCGGCGCGCTTAGAATCAAAACGGTTGATGTAACTTACTGAGAAAGCATTTTTATATTTAGCATAAAGTGAAACACGAACTTCATCATCAAATTTGGCTTTGATTGATTCAAGCAAATCATCACTCCAAACTTTAGTCATTTTGGTGATTTGGCGCTCGATATCATTTTCATCAACAGTTGGAATTCCTTTATTGGTGCGAACAATTACGTGAAAACGAATTAGGTTTGAATCAGTGATTTGCACAAAAGAATCTGCAACTTCGCCATTATAAACTTGTGCCAGATAATCTTTAATTTTATCGCGCAATTCAGAGTTGCTGCGGTCACGCGGAGTGAAAATCAAGCAGCTAACGAAACGATTAAATTTATCTTTGCGACCAAAAAAACGAACTTGTGAACGGCCGCAAATTGCTACAATTCCGGTAGCATTTTTAAGTAAATCTTCTGAGCTAATTTGGAATAATTCGTCACGCGGATAAGATTGTAGAGTTGAAACTAAATCTTTGTAATTATGGCTGGCTTTAATGTAGCCAGAATCTGTAATAACTTTATTGATTTTACCACGAATAAGTGGAATTGAAGCTGTGCTGGCGTGATATGAAGAAGTAGCAAATAAACCGATAAAACGGAATTCACCAATTACCTTTCCTTCAGCAGAAATTTTTTGAACACGGATTCTTTCTGCATTTGCAACTCTGTGAATTCTAGAGCGATAACGCGATTTTAAAACTTCGATTACATAAGGATTTGCAACTGAATCACTAACTTCTTCAAAAGAAGTATTAATAACTTCTGGTACAAATTCTTCATTTTCAGATCTAAAAATTCCAAAGCCGGAATTTTTAGCTTCTTCCAAAGCATATTCACTTTTTTTAACTTCGCGAACATCAAATTCTTTAGCACCAAGAAGGATAAAGTTTCCGCTGGCAATCCAGTTTAAAAATTCTTTAATTTCATCAGTTTCTTTATTGATTTTTTTCGCATTATCAATTTGATCCGCAGCTTTATTAACAAGCTCAATCATTGGCTGCCAATCTTTTACAACCAAGGCAACATTTATCAAAATTTTGCTGATATTTTCTTGCAACATTTTGATATCTGATTCCGCAGTAAGCTTATCTAAATGCAGCTGAATTATGGATTCTTGATGAGCAGTTTTAGAAGTAGAAATTTCTTCTAACTTTCCACTTTTATCACGGATTGAAGAATAAATCGGATGAATAATATTTTTAACACGAACGCCGTATTTATCTAAATAGGCAACAGTTGAATCAACCAAAAAAGGCATATCATCATTAACGATATCCAAAAAAGTATAAGCTGATTCAAAGCCATTTTTCTCAATCGTCGGATTGCAAATTCTAACCTTAAATTCACCCGGTTTTTTATTTACATAAAAATCAAAACTCAAAAGAGCCGCGTTGTATAGCTCTTCGATTGAGTAATTTAGAAAATCGTGCGAAGTGCTTACGGAAAAAAAGTTTTTTACAAAAGTTGTAAAATCTTTTCCGTCAAAACCGACAAATTGTTTTTTCTTTTGAGAAAAGTCGATTACTTGCGCGATTAAATCCTGCATTTTTTGCATAACGTATTTGAAAATTATTTATTACTTTTTGATAAGTGTTACGACCATCTGCATCCCTTCCAGTCTAGGATTGATCTCAGGTTTGGCAAACTCTTCAGTATCTTTTAAAATATCGACCATCATTTTTTCAGCTAAATCACGGTGAGTAATTTCACGGCCTTTCATTCTGATACTGACTTTTACTTTATTTCCCTTCTCAACAAACTCGATAGTATGTCTGATTTTCGTGTCAAAATCGGCTTTTCCGATATTGATCGTCATTTTTACTTCCTTCACCTCAACTACTTTTTGTCTTTTTTTAGCATCTGCAGCTTTCTTCTGAATTTCATATTTCATCTTGCCGAAATTGGCAATTTTACAAACTGGTGGCGCCGCATTTGGCGAGACTTCGATTAGGTCTAACTCTGCTTCCTGAGCCATTCTAATCCCTTCAGCCACTGTTGTGACTCCGATCATATTTCCGTCTTGATCGATGAGCCTGATTTCTTTGGCTCTAATTTGATCATTAATTTTAAAAGGATTGTTTGAGCTATTTTGCTGCTGCGGTTTTACTGGAATCACGAGGTTTTTTTTGATTATTAAAAAAAAGAGAAATTGAAAAGAATTTCTATAAACTAAAAGCGCTCCACTAAATTTCAACTTATGAAATTGGAATAATGCTTGGGGAATAAAAATCTATTAATTTCAATGAAATCAAAGCGGATATCATAATTTTGAAAATGGGGATTTTGTGAGATAAAAAACTGCGCCGATTTTTTGATGCGATCAATCTGCTTGGGACGCAAAACCTCTTCGCTAATAATTTTTGAATTGCGCGCTTTCACCTCAATTAAAACGATAAGGCGCGATTTTTTGGCGATAATATCAATTTCACCAAAATGCGATCTGTAGCGCCATTTCAAGATTTTGTAACCTTTTAAGCGTAAAAATAATATCGAAATTCTTTCGGCGAGAATTCCGAATTGATGGGTTTGTTTTTTGGTCATTAATTTTTTTTGGATTGCCTGATTAATTAGTTAATGCATTAAATTTATAGATAGATCCTGAAACAAGTTCAGGATGACAACCTTGGAAGAGCCTGTCATCCTGAACTTGTTTCAGGATCCATCCGATCTCATCATCACGGGAAAAATAACTAGTGAAATAGACGCTCCTATTTCTTGCTACTTACTTCAAGCGCCAATTTATAAATTTCTTTCTTATTCATTGAATAAATTTCAGCCAGATTTTGTGACAAATCTTTTAAGCTGTGTCCTAAAAAAATCGCATTGGAAATTTCTTTTTTTAATTCTTCTTCGCTAAAAATTTTTTCATTTTTATCAGCTTTTTCAACCACAACCACAAACTCGCCGCGCAATTTTCCAGAATTTTCATCAAAAAATTTAATCACGTTTTCCAACTCATTCGTTACAATTTCTTCATGCATTTTTGAAATCTCGCGCGCCGCACAAACATTGCGATTTCCTAAAGTTTTAAAAACTAAATCAAGAGTTTCTTTAACGCGATTTGCCGATTCAAAAAACACAAATGTAAAATTTCTCGGCAATGATTTTAAAAGTTTTTCTTTTTGAACTTTGGAAGTTGGTAAAAATCCGATAAATAAAAAATTATCGCAAGCAAGTCCGGAAGCACAAAGCGCCGCAGTCACACTTGATGCGCCGGGAAGCGGAATTATTTTTTGATTAAATTGGCGTAAAAAATTTATTAATTTATAACCCGGATCAGAAATTAGCGGCGTTCCGGCATCTGAAAGCAAAGCCAGCGATTTTCCTGAAAGCATTAAATCGAGAATTTTTTTGCGAGTTTTTTCATCGCAATGATCATTGTAAGTAAGAAATTTTGCTTCTTTTAATTTATAAGCGGCAAATAATTTTACCGAAACGCGAGTATCTTCACAAATCACAAAATCAACATTATCCAAAACCTGCAAAGCCCGCAGCGTAATATCCGCCAAATTACCAATTGGCGTTGCTACAACATAAAGTGCATTTTCAAGTTTTATTTCTTGAGTTTTTAGAGAAAAATCCTGCATATTGCTTAAATATTGAAATTCACGAGTTAACAATTTTCTTTTCGTAATTATGAAAAAACTTTCCCTGCTTTTAGTGCTTTTCCTTTTTAGCTGTCAATCAATTAGCAAAAAGATTGAATTGCCGCAAATTTTAAGACCAACCAAAGAACCTACCATTGTTGAAACGCATCAGCAATTTGAATCTCGCGATTTAGCTGTTGAACAAGCACAATTAAAAAAAGTTCAAGTAGCATTATTTTTACCATTTTCAGGAAAGAATAAAGAATTAGGCTGGAGCTTGTTTAACGCTGCAACTTTGTCATTATTTGACAATGATCCAAATCATAATATTGAGTTGATTTTGATTGATTCCAAAGAAACGCCACAAGAAGCTGCCAAAGCTTTTAAAGAAGTTATTGATCGTAAAATTAAAATTGTTATCGGGCCAATTTTCAGTACTTCGGTTGAGGCAATTGAAAAAGATGCTAAAGCCAATCAAATCACTGTAATTTCACTTTCTAACAATCAACAATTAATGGGTAAAATTAACAATGAAGGCGGAGTTTTTATCGCTGGAATGTTGCCTGAAGCTCAGATCGATAAAATTGTGAATTATAGTTTGCAAAAATCTAAATTCAGTTTTGCGATCATCGCACCAAATAACCAATACGGACAAACCATGAATGGCCTGTTCAAAAAAATGGTAAAAAACCGTGATGGCGATTTTATTACTTCCGAATTTTATGATCCAAGCGGCAAAGATTTGGATCGCGCTGTTAACCGAGTGATTAATTCATTTTCGATTTCACCGCATTTAAAAAATAAAAAAGATGCCGTTATTACTGAGGCAGATCGCACTTATCCAAAAGTTATAATTATTCCCGAATCAGGAAAAACTTTATCCAAAATTGTCGCGTCAATTAAACAGCAAAATAAAGATGAAAGAGAATTTCAGATTGTCGGAACTAGCCAATGGGATGATGTTTCAACATTAAATGATTTTAACCTTGTTGGCGCATGGTTTCCGGCTCCAGAAAATGAAAAATTCCGCAATTTTGAAAAAGCTTATTACCAAACTTACAATAAATTCCCGCCAAGAATTTCTTCGATTATTTATGATTCAGTTTCGGTTGTAGCAGAATTATCAGACCGCAAAAAAGGCGAAGCGCCTATGGTTGCTGATTTTACAAACTACAGCAAATCTTCAAAAAATGGTTTTGATGGAATTGATGGTTTATTTAGATATTTGCCGAATGGCTTGGTGCAAAGGAATTTGGCGGTTTTAAAAGTTGGAAATGGGCGTTTTGAAACTATCGAAAAACCGGTTGAACAGTTTTTGAAATATTAGAATTAACAACTTTTGATAGATCTTAGATCCTGAAACAAGTTCAGGATCTATTTCAATTTTCAAACCAACTCCCAACCTAACTCCCAACGCGCTCGTGGCTTGAATTCCAAACCATCAATTTTTCCCAACCTCATCTTCTCAATTCCAGTCCAAGCCACCATCAACGCATTATCGGTACAAAGCACAATTGGCGGTGCTATTACTTCAATATCATATTTTTTCGACCAATTTTGCAGCGCCGAAAAAATATAACGATTCGCCGCCACACCTCCGGCAATAATCAATTTTTTTGCACCTTTTTCTAAAAGTTGTACATTATCTAAACGATTCAAAACAATTTCGCAAACCACGCGCTGAAAGGATGCACAAATATCAGCTTTATCTTTTTCATTAATTTTTTGCGGCGTTGTTAAATGCGAAAAATCTTCACCAACTAATTTCTCGATCTCACGGCGCACCGCGGTTTTAAGACCAGAAAATGAAAAATCACAAAGATGATCTTTATGTTTTGCACCATCAATTAATGGCTTGGAAAATTTAAATCTTTTTTCATCACCAATCAAAGCCAGTTTTTCAACTGAAGGCCCGCCCGGATAAGGCAAACCAAGCATTTGCGCCACTTTGTCAAAAGCCTCGCCCAAAGCATCATCAATTGTTTCGCCCAGCTTTTCATAATTACCAACACCACGCGCAAATAAAATTTGGCAATGGCCGCCAGAAATTAACAAAAGCAAAAAAGGAAATTCCAAATCGGAAGTAAGTCGCGCCGTTAAAGCATGACCTTCTAAATGATTCACCGCTAAAAATGGTTTTTTATAAACCGAAGCCAAAGTTTTCGCCGCCATCATTCCAACAATAACGCCGCCAATTAAACCGGGGCCAGAAGTTGCGGCAAATCCATCAATATCTTCAAATTTTAGATTAGCATTTTTTAAAGCCTGTAAAATTAATTCATCCAAAACTTCAATATGACCTCGCGCCGCGAGCTCCGGCACCACGCCGCCAAATTTTTTATGTAATTCAATTTGCGAATTTAGAACGTGAGAAAGAATATTTTTTTGCTCATCAACAATCGCAACAGCAGTTTCATCGCAGGAAGTTTCAATACCGAGAACTTTCATTTTAATTTTTAAATAAATCCGAGTGAGTTCCTGTTCTTTCTAAAATTAATTTATCTTTTTGGATTTGATAAATTAGCAACCAATCTGGCTCAATATGCAATTCTCGCGAGCCGTTATATTCACCAATCAATTTATGATCTTTAAATTTCAATGGTAAGCTCGCCATATTTTCAAATAACTCAATAACTGATTTTAATTTGTTAATATTTTTTCTTCTTTTCAACATCAATGCATAATCTTTTGCAAAGCGGTTTGAAAAAATTATTATTCTTTTCATGTTCGAGGTTTGGGTTTTGTGATGTAGTGAATTATGGGCTAATTATTTTTTAGATTTTTTATCTAAAAACGTAAAAGCTTCTGCGCTGGATTTAAAAGTCATCAGCTTATTTTTTTTCTTTCTCGATTCTGCAAGTGCCGCAATCGTTTCATCTTTTAAAACGCGAACAATTCCATCATCTCGAATTAAAATTTTCTCTCTAACACGAACAGCTTCTAATACGTAGTCTTTGATCGAAATACCGAGATTAATAGCGATCGATTCTAGTTTTTTATATTCTTCATCGGGAATTTCGATGGTCATTTTAGTCATAAGTTTTGGTAATTTTATTGGTGGTAAAAATTCAAGTAATCTATTTTTTACAAAAAAATCTACTTAAATTTAATGATGAAAATTATCTAAATTTCCAAAGCGTGTAAATTCTGAATCAAAAAATAAATTAACACTGCCAACTGGGCCATTACGTTGTTTGGCGATGATAACTTCAGCTTTATGCGAAACTTCCTGCATTTGGATTTTCCATTGATGAAATTTATCGGCCTCATTTTCTTGCGGACGTTTGCGTTCTAAATAATAACTGTCGCGATAGATGAAGGCTACAACGTCGGCATCTTGCTCGATTGATCCTGATTCACGCAAATCTGAAAGTTGCGGTCTTTTATCTTCGCGTTGTTCAACGGCGCGCGATAATTGCGAAAGCGCCATTACCGGAATGTTAAATTCTTTGGCGATTGCTTTTAAACCTTGTGTGATTTCAGAAACTTCCTGAACCCGATTTTCACTGGAGCGCGAAGTTGTACCGCGAATTAATTGCAAATAATCAATTACCAAAAATGCTAAATTATGTTTGCGCACCATTCTGCGGGCGCGCGTGCGAATTGCAGAAATTGAAAGTGCTGGAGTGTCATCAATAAAAAGTGGCATTTTCGAAATTTCTGCCGAACGCGCCGCCACAACTTCCCATTCGCTTTCGTTTAATTGACCAGTTCTAAATTTGGTGGCGTTAATACTGCATTCCATCGATAAAATTCTCGCCGCTAATTGATCGGAAGACATTTCGAGTGAGAAAAATCCAACTGCTTTTTTATCTTTTGTATCAACTACATCTTTGTTTAAAAACTTGCAGGCATTAACCATAATATTAATTCCCAGCGCGGTTTTACCCATTGAAGGCCTTCCCGCCAGAATAATTAAATCGGATTGTTGCATGCCACTCAAAATTTTATCTAAATCTGCCAGCCCAGTTGAAACGCCGCTAATGTGGCTGTCGCGTTGACGCGCCAAAATTGTTTTATCCAAAGTTTCTTTCATCGAATGCGAAATGCTGCGAAAATCGCTGCGACCATTTCCATGTTCAGAAAGTTTAAATAAATGCGATTCTGCAAGCTCGATTTGCTCAGTTGCCGAAGTTTTTTCTTCAGCTTTAAAAACCCGATTCACAATATCTTCACCAACCATTGATAATTCACGCTTCAAAGCCAAATCATGAATTAAGCGACCATAATCAGAAATATCGATAATTGCCGAAGCTGTTGCCAAAAGTGTTGATAAATAAAGCGCGCCGCCAGCTGATTTAACAGCTGCGTCAGATTCAAAAAATTGCTTTAAAGTAACTTGATTGGCAATGATGTTAACTTTTTCAATATTGTGTAAAATCTGAGCAAAAATATTGCGATGCGCCGGCTCGTAAAAATGCTCTTCACGCAAAAATTCGGAAACGCGATTTAGATATTCGTTATTTAAAATAATCGTTCCCAGAACCGCTTGTTCGGCTTCAATATTAAATAATTCTTTACGGATTGTAACTTGGTTTTCGGCTGTCATTTTTTTGAGGAAATTTTTTCTTAGAGAATATTGGCGGTTATTTTGAAATCAACTCTTCACTCCCCTTTTTTCTAACTTTCGCGCCAAAGTTCTGCGATGCATTCCAAGAATGCGCGCCGCTTTAGAAATGTTAAAATCAGCGTCAACCAAAGCTTGGTGAATATATTCCCATTCGATATTTTTGATCGAGGTTTTTTTATCTGATATTTTCTCTTCCAAAGCCTCACCATTAAAAGCAGCAATTATTGCATCAACATTTGCCGGCTTTGCTAAGTAATAACAAGCTCCCAACTTAATCGCCTCAATTGTTGTGGTGATGCTGGCGTAACCTGTGAGCATCACAATTTTTATTGTAGAATCAAATTCATGCAAAGCTTTAATTAAAGCCAATCCAGATTCACCGGGCATTTTTAAATCAACAACTGCAAATCTTGGGTGAAAATTTTTTAAAATGGCGAGCGCATCTTTAACATTATTGGCAATTTTAGTTTCATAATTTCGGCGCATAAAAGAGCGCGACAAGCTTTCAGATAAGGCTTTGTCATCTTCAACAATTAAAACAGTTTGATAATTTTTCATTATTTAAAATCACTTTTTTTTGCTTGTTCAAGCCTTTCACTTCCTGAATCGGAAAGAATTTCTGAAAGAGTTTTTTTGCAGCGCTCAATTTGCGATTCAATTATTAAAATATCAGAATTTAAATCTTCTTTTTTTAAATTAAGATTTTTCCAATCATTCAAAATAACCGAGATTGTCGCAAGCGGCGTTCCCAAATCATGAGCGGCGGCGGTTGCAAGCATTGCACTTCTAAGCAATTGCTTTTCTTCCAAAGTTTTTTGATCGCGCTCTTTTAAATTTTTGGAAATTTTGGTAACAAAAATTAACAGCAAAACTGTCGCTAAAACATGACTGATCAACATTCCATGCAGATGTAAATTGAAAGCATTGTGATTATGAAATTCATGCATTTCATTAAAATTAAAACCAAGCCAAATGTAACAAAATGTTGTAATTGCGGTAATTGTCCAAGCGTAACTTGTGCGCAGCAAAATAGCGGCAATAATTACTTGTAGTAAAAATAATGAAATGAAAGGATTGGAAGCTCCGCCGCTTAAATAAAGCTGCGCCGTTAAAGCAGCAACATCAAAAAGCAACTCAATGAATAAGAATTTATCGCTGATATTTTGACAGGTTTTATAGCAATAAAAACTTATACAATTAATTGAAAATAAAAGCGTAACCACGCCAAACATTGGCTTTATTGGCAACGAAATTTCAAAAAATCTACTGACAAAAATAATAGTGACAACCTGCCCGATAATTGCGATTATACGAAGCAAAATAAGCTGGAGCAGATTTTTATGATTAGCGCTTTTAGGGAAATTATTTTTCATTTTTTAAGGTTTACATTTGGCACAAAAAACTGCGCTTGGACAAATTGTCTCAAGTTTAAAAATTATTTTGCGATTGAGATTTATGATTTTTAAAAAGCTAAAAGCTTTATTAACCAAATAATTTAATTATGAAATTTTCTAAAAAATATTTTTTTGCCGCACTTCTTTTATTCGCACTTTCTTCAAAAGAAGTTTTGGCTTGCGCTTGTGGTTGTGGCGTTTTCAGCGTTGGAACCAGTTCAATTTTACCAAATTGCGAAGGCGGAACGGCTTTCCTGCAATATGATTATATGAATCAAAGTCGCAATTGGCATAAAACTGATAATTCCAGCGGACATAATCACGATAAACGCATCAACACTCAAACTGTAACTGCCGGCATGCAATATATGTTTAACCGCGATTGGGGCGCAGCGATTCGCGTTCCTTACATGACGCGTTACGTACAAAACCTGCCTCATTCTGGCGGCATGACTTACAACCGCCATAGCGCCGTTGGCGATATTCGCATTAATGGAATTTATTCTGGATTTTCTTCCGACATGTCGAGCGGATTAATTTTTGGTTTAAAACTGCCGACCGGCGACACCAATTCTAATGGCTTTGAACGCAATACCCAAATTGGCACTGGCAGCACTGATTCAATTTTAGGCGCTTATAAAGTTGGAAAGATTGATATTGCCGGAAAATTTAATTATTTCTTGCAAGGAACTTGGGAACATCCACTGACAATTCATCGCGGCTATCATCCCGGCGATGAGATTTCTGTTGCGACTGGTATTTATTACAATGCTGGATCACATTTTGGCCTAAAAAAAATCGCACCAATTATGCAATTTATGGGTTCGAAAAAAACTCAGGATACAGGCTGGGCTTCACCTTCACATAACACTGACAGCGGTTATACTCAAATATTTTTTGCACCAGCAATCGAATTTAGTTTTACGCAATTTAAACTTTATACTGATGTGGAATTTCCGGTTTATAGAAATGTGAATGGCAATCAACTAGTGCCGCAGAATTTGTATAAGTTGATTTTGAGTTATAATTTTTAGTTGATTCCCCTAACTTTAGGTCATCGAGCAAAGGTCTGTAAGACCGTTGTCGAGATGCTAGCTCGATGTTGAAAAATCGAGCTAGCATCTCGAAGACGCACTTCGTGCTTTGCTCGATGACCTGATATTTTTTCTTCTCCTGAAAGATTCTTACTCAACAGTCACGGATTTTGCTAAATTTCTCGGTTGATCAACATCATTTCCTTTATATAGCGCAACATAATAAGCCAATAATTGTGTCGAAACCACTGGCAAAATTGCTTCTTGAATAATTCCATCAAGCTTAGGAATTTCAATTTTCCTTTTCGCCATTTTTCCAAATTGTGCGATTCCTTTTTTGTCACTAATAAAAATTATTTTTCCGCCGCGGGCGTTAACTTCCTGAGCGTTGGATAATGTTTTTTCAAACAAGTCATTATCTTTATTATGCGGCGCAATCACGATTACCGGCATTTTTTTATCAATTAGCGCGATAGTTCCGTGTTTTAATTCTCCCGCGGCAATTCCTTGCGCATTAATGTAAGAAAGTTCGCGAAATTTTAACGCCGCTTCAAAAGCTGTAATCTGCGAAATGCCGCGCCCAATATATAAAACATGCTTCGCCGCAGTTAATGATTGGGCGATTTTTTTGATGTTTTTAATATCATTCTTATCAAATAAATGAACCATTTTCGCGCCACTTTCGGCAAGTTCCTGCAATAATTTTTCTTTTTCTTTGGCCGAAATTTTGCCTTTTATACATCCAAAATGAATTGCTAAAAGCGACAAAACCGTAATTTGCGCCGTGTAAGCTTTAGTTGATGCCACACCAATTTCAGGACCTGCAACTGTGCGAATTACCGCATCAGAAAGTTGCGCCATTGTGCTGTGCGCCACATTTACAATTGAGAGAATTTTTTGACCATTTTGCTTGGCAAATTTCAGTGCCGCTAAAGTATCAGCGGTTTCGCCCGACTGCGAAACAAAAACCATTAAATTATCATCGCGAAACGGATGAGCGCGGTAACGAAATTCGGAAGCAATATCAACCTCAACTTCCACGCCAGCAATTTCTTCAATTAAATATTTGGCGCACATGCCCGAATAATAAGAAGTTCCGCAGGCAACAATTGTGATTTTATTAATTTTTTTAAGATCAAAAGCAAAGTTCGGCAAATGAATTGAAGAATTGCTCAAATCAACATAGGCTTGAATTGTTTCTTCTAAAACTCGTGGCTGTTCGTAAATTTCTTTGAGCATAAAATGATCGTAACCATCTTTTGAAATACGATTATTTTCAGCTTCCATTAATTTTGGCTCTTTGTGAATTGGCTTATTTTTAGCATCAAAAACTTCAATTTCATTTTTGGAAATAATGGCAAATTCTTCATCTTCCAAAGCAATTATTTTGCTGGTGTGATCTGACAATGCGTAATAATCAGAAGCGATATAATTTTCATTTTCACCAAGACCAATAACCAATGGCGAGCCACGTTTGGCGACTGCGATTACATCTGGATGACCTTTAAAAATTACGGCAAGCGCGAAAGTTCCGTGAATTTCTTTGGCAGTTTCCAAAATTGATTTTTTGATGTCGCCGGTTTTTTCAAAATGATATTCAATTAAATGCGGCACAACTTCGGTGTCAGTTTGGCTTAAAAATTTGGCACCGCTTTTGGCCAATTTTTCTTTTAATTCCTGATGATTTTCAATAATGCCATTATGCACCACGCAAACATTTGATGAAGCGTGCGGATGCGCATTTTGCTTGCTTGGGCGACCATGAGTTGCCCAACGCGTGTGACCAATTCCAATGTCAGATTCCAATTTAGTTTTTTTCAAAGCCGCTTCCAGCTTGGCTATTTTGCCCTCTTCCTTAACGGTTTTAAATTTATTTTTTTCCAGAACCGCAATTCCAGCCGAATCATAACCGCGATATTCTAGTTTTTTCAAACCTTCAAGAATGATCGAAACAGCATTTTTACTACCAACAACACCAACAATTCCGCACATGTTTTTAGAAATTTATTTTAAGAAAATATACAAAGCGTCGCAGCCTAGAAAGGCTTTAAGATAAGTAAATTGTAATGTTTTGTAAAATGCGCTTAAGCTAAAATAAGTTGCGTGAAAAAATCTAAAAATTAGAAGGTAGAATAAATATCTGCGCGCTCATTTCCAATTCCCTAAATTTCAAAAATGTATAATTTAAAACACATTAAAGCCAGCTTGTTTATTGCTTTGGCAATGTGTTTTGTTGCGTCAAAAACTTGGGGCGAAATTGCCGAAGTTAAGATTAAAAAAATTGGCTTTAACGCCAAAAACCAGTTAGAAATTTTTATTTCCGATAAAAGTGAATTTAAAATTTTTACTTTAGAAAACCCTTCTCGCCTTGTTGTTGACATTGCCAATGCCGATTTCGAAAAAGCTACTTATCAACCGGCAATTCCTGCTTTCGCCACTTCCTTTCGAAGCCGCAAAGGCAATGGTTCGCTGCGTTTGGTTTTTGATTTGAATCAAAAAATTTCAGTACAAAAAACTAATTTTGAAAAAGGAAAAATTACTGCCGAATTAGTTGGAATTGAAAGCGGCGCGCAAACAACAGCAGTTACAAAAGTTAAAACCATTATAAAAAATGATGCCATTTCCGACAAGGTTCAGGAATTTGAAGTTCAAACCGAAAGAATTATTAATCCCGATGGTTCGGCAAAATATATAGTAAGAAAAATTCCCAAAGGCGCGAATTATGAAACAAACGTGGTTTCAACTAAAACCTCCGCTGTTTTGCAAAGAATGCCGATTATTGTAATTGATTCCGGCCATGGCGGAAAAGATCCGGGAACAATTGGAACTTTTGCCCGCACCAAAGAAAAAAACCTGACTTTGTCTTACGCCAAAGAACTTGGTAAACAGTTAATAAATACCAAACGCTATAAAGTTTATTTAACTCGCGATGACGATAATTTTATTCCTTTGCGCAAACGCGTACAAATTGCCCGCAAAAAGAAAGCTGACTTATTTATTTCACTTCACGCCAACACAATCGCTGATTCTCAAGTTGCTGGTTTTTCAATTTACACTTTATCCGAAAAATCTTCTGACAAACAGGCGGAATTATTAGCTCAAAAAGAAAACCGCGTTGACATTATTAACGGCATGAATTTTTCTGGCGCTAGTCAAGACATCATGAAAACTCTAATTGATTTATCACAACGCGACACTATGAATGGCTCGGCGCGATTCGCTAATATCGCCATCAAATCAATTAAAAGTTCCGAAATAAATATTCTGCAAAACACTCATAGATTTGCCGGCTTTGCAGTTTTAACTGCGCCCGACATGATTTCGGTTTTGATTGAACTTGGATATTTATCGAGCAAAGAAGAAGAAAAACTTCTAAACAGTCTTACATACAAGCGCAAAGTGGCGGAAAGTCTGACCAAAGCGATTGATGAATATTTTTCTAAAAACAAAACTTAAAAAACAGTGACCAGATCAAGAAAAAAATTAAAAAAAACCTTGGGCGCATTATTTGCGGTAGGCATTTTTGCGACTCTTATTTTAATCACTTTCGGATTTTTCTTATTTAAAAAATATAGCAAAAACCTGCCCGATTACGAGCAGCTAAAAAATTACAACCCAATGATTACAACCCGTCTTTACGCGGCTGACGGCTCATTAATTAGTGAATTTTCTAAAGAAAAAAGAATCTTCGTTCCAATCGATACAATTCCAAAAGATTTAATTAATGCCTTTTTGGCGGCAGAAGATGCCAATTTCTACAAACATTCCGGCATTGATCCTTTGGCGATTTTTAGAACTTCGGTACAAAATTTCTTTTCGGCAATGAAAGGCGATAGTTCAATGGGCGGCGCTTCGACAATCACCCAGCAAGTTGTAAAAAACTTTTTATTAACCCGCGAAAGAACTTTTGAACGTAAAATTAAAGAAGCAATTTTGGCTTTTCGCATGTCGCAAACTTTTTCCAAAGACCGCATTTTGGAACTTTATTTAAACCAAATTTATTTAGGCTCTGGCGCTTACGGCGTTGCAGCTGCGGCGCAAGTTTACTTCAATAAATCAATTGATGATTTAACGATTGAAGAAGCAGCTTTACTTGCAACTTTGCCTAAAGCTCCTTCTAAACTTGATCCGCGTAAAAATATTGAAAAAGCCAAAGTGCGCCGCAATTGGGTAATTGAGCGCATGGTGGAAAATGGTTTTATTGATGAAAAAACCGGTTTTGAAGCTTCGGAAAAACCAATCTCGCTTAAAGTTAAAGACAGTGATGAAATTACTAAAGCCAACTTCTTTTCTGATTCAGTTAAAAAAGAATTAACTCAACTTTACGGTTCAGATTCAGTTTTTGAAAATGGCATCGTAGTTCGTACCACGCTTGATCCACGCTTGCAAAAAATTGCTTCAAAAGCATTTGATGCCGGTATTGAAGAATATGACCAAAAACACGGTTATCGCGGTGCTTTAACTAAAATTGACGCAAACGGAAACTGGCAAGAAGAGTTGCAAAAATTTGATCCAAAAAAACTTTATAAAGAAAGCTGGAGCAAAGCCATCATACTTTCTTTATCGAAAGACATCGCCGCAATTGGCGTTGAAAATGGCGCTTTAGGTTCAATTGAATTTTCTTCGCTAAAATGGGCGCGTAAATATCGCAATGTTAATTCGGTTGGTCCGGCTCCAAAAAAGATCACCGATGTTTTGGCGGTTGGCGATGTTGTGTTAGTTGAAAAAGCCGAGAAAGGCGAAAATTATTTCTTACGCCAAGTTCCAGAAGTTAACGGCGCACTTTTAGCAATGGATCCGCACACTGGCCGTGTTTTAGCAATTATGGGCGGTTACGTTGACACGCCAAACCAGTTTAACCGCGCCACGCAAGCGATGCGTCAACCCGGTTCAACCATGAAAACTTTTGGTTATATTGCTGCTCTCGAAAATGGCATGACTCCGGCAAGCGTGATTATGGATGAAGAAATTTCTCTGAATCAAGGTTTTGCCCTGCCGCCTTATCGCCCGAGCAACTATTCTGGACAATATTACGGACCAACAACTTTGCGTATTGGTCTTGAACAATCGCGCAACGTTACAACTGTAAGAATGGCCGATCAAGTTGGCTTGGATAAAGTTGTTGATGTGGTCAAAAAATTCGGCGTTAGCGATAGTCCGCAGAAAATTTATTCCCTAGTTTTAGGTTCAACTGAAACAACAATGGTGCGCCTTGTTACCGCTTATTCTATGATGGTAAATGGTGGCAAAAAAATCTCGCCTTTGATGATTGAAAAAATTCAAGATCGCGACGGCAAAACAATTTATCGCCGCGATAAAAGAGAATGCAAATCTTGTTCAATTGCCAATCTCAATGATTATGTTTCCAAAGATGTCAGCGAATTGCCGGTGCCATTTTTAGATGAAAGTAAAGAACAAGTTACTGATTCTGCAACCGCTTATCAAATCACCTCAATGCTGCAAGGCGTTGTTGAACGAGGAACGGCGGCACGCGCCAAATCAGTTGGCAAAATTATCGGCGGTAAAACAGGTACAACCAATAATTCGTATGATTCTTGGTTCGTTGGCTTTTCACCAGATCTAGTAACCGCAGTTTACATTGGTTTTGACACGCCAAAAACTTTAGGTTCAGAAGAAACCGGTGCTTCGGTTGCACTTCCTGTTTTCATTAACTTCATGAAAGAGGCTTTGAAAAATACTCCCTCAACTCCATTTCGCGTTCCTAACTCGGTTAAATTTGTAAAGATTGATCGCACAAGTGGAAAATATCCAACACCATTAACGCCCAAAGAACGGGTGTTTTTTGAAGCTTTTAAAATGGACGATACAATTTCCAGCGCCGATTCATCAGATGACGCCAGTGACGACGTGGAAGAAGATGATGGATTTGGCAACAAAACCTCAGATTCAGATCCGACGGGAATTTATTAAACCATTAAATTTTTCAGACGCTTGAGTAAATCGGAACAAATAGCAGTTTTACCAAATATTTAACAGCAATCCGTGACTCTTTCTCATGCTAATCAATCTCAAATAACCTTTTATGCTTAAGAAAATTTCGATTGTTGTTTTCATTTTTTGTCTCGCCACCGAATCAGCATTTGCGCGCGCAGGCGGCAGATCATCTTTTGGCTCTGGTCGCTCCTCAACTTCGCATTTTAATCAAGGATCTCGCGGCAGTCGCACTTTTGAAGGTGGTGGCTCTAACGGAAAAAATTATGCGCCGATGCAAAAATCAACAACTCCCGATTCAGCAAAAAATAATCCCAATCAAGCGCCAAATAATCAGCAACAATCTCAACAGCAGCAATCTTTCTTCCAACGTAATCCAATGCTTTCAACAATTGGTGCGGTTGTTGCTGGTTCTTGGATTGGTAACATGCTTTTTGGAAATCACGGCGCAAACATGAATGGCACGGCGGAAGGGCGGCAAATGGATTTTATCAACAATAGCACAGAGATTGAATAAAATAAAATGAGAAGCATTATTTTGCACAGTGAAACCCATTTAATTACTAGAATTGGCTGGCTCAGAGCCGCTGTTCTGGGAGCTAATGACGGTTTAATTTCCACATCAAGTCTTATTATTGGAGTTGCTGCAGCGTCGGCGGGAAAGAATGAGATTATTATTGCCGGAGTTGCCGGAATTCTTGCTGGAGCAATATCTATGGCGGCGGGAGAATATGTTTCAGTATGTTCACAATTTGATACTGAAAATGCTGATTTATCCAGAGAAAAAAAAGAGCTGGAAGAAAATCCAGAATTTGAAATAGCTGAATTAGCGGAAATTTATGAGAAGCGTGGATTGGAAAAAAATCTTGCCCGAGAAGTTGCAATTCAATTAATGAAGAAAGATGCTTTGGCTGCGCACGCTCATGACGAACTTGGAATTTCCGATTTAACCAAAGCGCGTCCGCTTCAAGCTGCTGGCGCTTCGGCTTTGACATTCACAATAGGAGCGATATTGCCATTATTAACGGCGCTAATATCGCCGCTACATATGATTACAACCACGGTTTCAATAATCTCAATAATTTCATTATCATCCCTTGGAATTATTGGCGCAAAACTAGGCAAATCAAACATATGGCGAGCCGCCATCCGTGTTACATTCTGGGGAGCTTTTGCAATGGCATTCACAGCAATTGTGGGAAAATTATTTGGCGCGGTTCTTTAGAAAGCCGTCTTAAATTTTTTGACTTCTTCCGAGTTAGTTTAAAAAATTTTGAAAAATAGCCCCCATTTTTTTAATTATGCCTAAAAATATTTAAAAATTCTTAACCAAATGTCCGACATAGTTTCATTCTTCTTAATCATCTCGCTAATAATCATCACAATCCGTTTTTTTATCGCCCGAAATTCCTACGAAAAAATCCTCAGTTTTTATTTTATTTTCACCAACATCATCATTTTGATTCTAGTTAATTCGATCGCCAATTTCGATGCGATTTTAGACATCGTAATCATTTTATTTTTACTAAAACTGGTCGCAGTTTTATTCCTACTTTTCAACCGCAAGAAAATTTAAATATGAGTTTCGTAGCTTTAATACTTGTTGTAATCGCTTCGTTTTTGCTAGTTGTAGCGGCACTGGCTTTCTTGAAAGCAAAAGATGTTTTTATCATGACTCATATTGTGATGATCACAAATACTTACATTATTCCTTTGCTATTATTGGGAGTTGAAATTGACCGTTTTTCCTGGATTTCTTTTGCCAAAATTATTGGCTTAATTGTGCTAAACTTGGTTGTTGTGAACCTGCTTTGCCATACGATTTTGAGACGGGCGATGATCAATAAAATCACTCCTGATGCCAAAGTAATACAAACCTAACGGCTAATCACCAGCTGCACAAATCCCAAATAATTGGTTGCTGCATTTTTCACATTTCCGGCTTGGCCTTTAAAAAAATCATTATGAATTAAAGCAATTGACGAACTGCGGCTGCGCACATTATTAAACTCGCGAAAAATGCCCACTTGATTGCCATTAATTTTAGAAATTCCTTCCGAGAAACTTCCGATTATTGACAGATTTTTACTTAAATTTTGGTTGAGAGAAAATTTAAGATATGAAGTTTTAACATCGCCATTCGACTCAAATGCCCCAACGCTTTGCGAGTTTAAGATATTATTATTAAATTCAGTTAAATTGCCGACTGAAACTAAAATATTGCTGCCCTCTTTGATTTGATAAGCTGTGCCAAAATCCAAAAGCTGATTTTGTTTTTGATTGATTTTGCTCAATATTTGTGAGCTGTCGTAAGATGATTGATAAGAAAAACGTAAGGAAAGTTTTTTATTTAATAAATCTTGGGCGGCAAAAAACTGGTTAAATTTTCTGCTATATTGACCATTTACCAAACTGCTTTGCATAAAGGATTGGTAAGGATTAGCGGCAAAATTACTTTGCGAAATAAATCCGAAATTTCCAAATGTTTTTTGATCAAGATTGGCAATTTCATTAGTATTAAAAGCAAATCCCAATTTTAAATTCGTCGCAATGTCGGAGGCATTTCTTACGAATGAAAATCCAGTATTCACGCTTGCTTGCGGATCTTTTGAATTATCAATATTTACAAATTTTACACCGGTTGCGCCGACGGTTTTGTAATCGGAATAATTGAAATTAAACTGATTTCTTGATCCAAACTGCATTGGCGCAGCTTTAGAAACTACATTGCCAAAAATCGCATTATTAAAAGCGGATAAATTATTATTGCTCTGAACACTGATTTTGCTGGCTAGATTGGCTTTATAATCGCGGCCAAAATCATCAAAGAAAATTGCTGAATCAAGTTTTGGCGCTACGTTTGAAGTAAAAGCATCACCAAAAATTGCGCTGGTAGTCATTGATGAAGAGCTGATTTCATAATCTCCCGATCCAACGCTAGTTCCATATCCTAAAGTATTTTGACCTTGTGCCTGAACGGCGGCGTAAAGATTTAAAAGCCCGTGACCATAAATTACATCAACTCCTGCTACTCCTAAATCAGTTGCGGTTTGAAGCAAAATTTGTGCGGTTTGAGCTGCGGTTAGAAATGTCCAAGCTCCGCGAATAACAGCTGCAGCACCCGCAACATGAGGTGTGGCAGATGAGGTTCCGCTGCCAGTTGCGTAAGTGCTGGTTGGATAAGCGCCGTAAATATTTTCACCCGGAGCTACCAAACAATAATTCATAGCATCGCCGCATTGTTGGCTAAAACTGCTAATTGCTGAACTTGAATTAACTGAGCCAACTGCCAAAACATATCCGGCTAAAGATGAATCTGAAGCGTAATAAGCTGGATAATCAGGTTGAGTTGTTTCGTCATTTCCGGTTGCGGCAATAGCTAAAACATCAGCGGCCTTAGCGGTTAAAAGAGAGTTTCTTAATGTAGAACTCACCGAGCTTCCACCCAAGATGATTGATAATTTGCCGCAATTTCTACGTGATTAGTTTGAACACCAGTATCAACAATCGCGATTGCAATATTATCGCCCGCTACTGATTTGCTATTTGTGGCCAACAAAGCATAGGCTTCGGCAGCGTGAATTTTCTCTAAACCATATTGATTGGAATATTCAGTAGTTCGATAAACATCAGCCTGAGTGGTAGAAATCGAAGAAACCCATGATGGATTTCCGTAAGTTACAATTGTAGATGAACTTCCACTTCCTCCTCCACCTCCACCGCCTCCCCCACAGGAAGAAAGACTTATGAGAAGGAGAAATGTTATTAGGAAGCGCATGCTTGTTGGTGTTTTTTAGGTTTTTTTAAAAAAAATTAAATAGCGCTAACTCTTCCCTCAATCAAATTTCCAACCGCCATATCAATTACATCAAAAACTTCTTCAAAAGCTCCATGAGCTTTGTAATAAGGATCAACCACTTCATTATTCCAGAAATTTTCAGCCTCACAAAATTCCAAAAATAATTTTATTTTTTCCTGATGTTGTTGTGGCGCAATCCTCATCAATTTGGCGTGATGACTTCTATCCATGCACATTAAAAAATCGAAATTTTCAAAATCAGCCAAAGTAATTTTGCGTGATTTAATACCCTCAAACGAGATTCCACGCTCTTTTCCGGTTGCGGCACTTCTGGAATCGGGTTCTTGTCCGGCGTGAAGACCATTGGTTCCGGCAGAATCAAAAGTGAATTTATTTTCCAAGCCTAAGGATTTAGCTTTATGACGAGCAATTGCTTGTGCAGTTGGAGAGCGGCAAATATTTCCGGTACAAACAAAGAGAATTTTTTTCATTAGCTTAAAGATCAGTTTCTTTTCTTAAAGAAGGCTAAGTGCAGAAGCGCGATTCCAACCATTATAAATGAACAAATGTAAAAAGCGGCTGGGTTGTTTTGACCTGGAATACCGCCAACATTCATGCCAAAAAGCCCAGTAATAAAAGTTAAAGGCATAAAAATCACCGTAATCAAAGATAATTTATACATGCTTGTATTAAGTTTTTCGCTTAGAGAGTTAGCTAATTCATCATGTAAAATCTGCGCGCGATTAGCAGCTTCATCGACTTCTTCAACCATGTTAGTTATGCTATCAAAATTTTCCTGAAAATGTCTTCTCGCCCAATCGTCAATCCAGACGTAATCGCAAATTCTAAGTTTGGAAATAGCCTCTTTTTGCGGCACTAAATATCGTTTGAAAGTGGTTGATTTGCTTCTAATTTGCAAAACTTCTTCCCGAAATTTCAAATCGTGAGTGCTCATGATTTGCTGCTCTAAAAGATCAATTTTTTCAGTTAAAGAGTAAAGAAAAGGTGACGTTACAAAAAGAATCTGATATAATAAATTATATAAAAACTCACCGGCATTTCTGATTAATTTTCCCGATTCGATTTGAGTAGAAATATCAAGAACTGCTTTTAAATCGCGGCGCTGAATTGTAATAATACGTTCATGATCAATCCACATACGAATTGATACCATGTCATCCGGCTCGGCATTTTCATTGAGGTTTACGCCGCGCAAAATCAACAAAAGCCCGTTATCAAATTCCATGATTCTGGGACGGGTTTCTTCCGCAATCAAAGCATCCATGATTAAGTGATCGAGATAACCAACTTCTTTTTCCAGCCATTTTTTGGTGGCTTTGTTATTAGCATCTAAATGAACCCAGGCCAAGCCTTTATTTTTTATTTCTTCGGAAACTTGTTTATTGTCGAGCTTGATAGCTTTTCCCGAAGCATCGAATGAATAAGAAAATAAAATATGGCTATGACTCATGTTTTAATTAATTGCCGATTTTTTTAAGAGAGATAATTGTTTTACCAGAAATGCCGTTGACTTTGTTGTAAGTTGAAATTTCGATCATCGATTTTTCATCAACTAAATACATTTTGTCTTCAAATCTAACTGGTTGTTTAGAGCTTTGATCCATAAGGTTTAAAGTGTAAAGCATTTGTGCCGCATTTCCGATTTGCTTACCTTGAGCCGGAGCTATAAAATCATGACCAATTGCATCAAAAGTGCCATCAGCATTTACGGTTACAAGCCAAATTCTGCTATCTTTAGCTGCGCCGTCGTAAATAAAGTTTTGTTTAATTTCGCCTTTATTTTCGTCCCATTTTCCGGATATTTTTACCTGAACTGTACCAATAATTTTTCCGGCAGAATCTTGAGTAATTCCAAAACCTTCAACATCGCCATTAAAGAATTTTTTGATGTCAATTTTTGGAGCAGTTTCAAGTGAGTCAAGTTCTGCAATTTGTTTTTTTTGAAATAGGCTTTCGAAATAAGCGCATGATGAAAGCATATAAATAGCTATTATAGCTGTAGAGAAACGGAGAAATTTTTTCATAAATATATGTTTTTTTGGTTAGTGAAAATTCATTAACAAATCTACTTTCTTTTACGCGCAGCTATGTTCAAAGACTCAACCGCCAAAGTAAAAAATAGTGAAAAATATAAATAAGCTTTCTCAATATGCAGATGCACACCATCAGCTAATAGAATCATTCCAACCATGAAAATAAAGGCTAAAGCTACAATTTTTAATGCCGGATATTTGCCCAAAAATTCACTGATAATTCCTGAAGCCACAAACATCAAGAGCATTGAAATAACAACTGCTGCGACAATGATTGGAATGTTATTGGTTATACCAATCGCAGTGATTATTGAATCAAAGGAAAAAATGAAATCGATCACACTAATTTGTATAACTGCTCCAAAAAAACCTTTTGGAACGCGGATATCTTTATCTTTGCTATGAGAAGATCCACCAAAAACATCAGAAGCAATTTCAATACCGCTTTTAAAAATTAGGAATAATCCTCCCAAAACCAACAGCATATCCTTGACAGAAAATCCATGTCCTTCAATTGAAAATAAAGGTTCGGTCAAAGTCATGACCCAAGATAAGGCCATTAACATTAAAATACGGATGATGAAGGCAAGCGACAAGCCGAAAATGCGCGCTGATTTGCGATATCTTTGCGGCAGTTTTTGAACAATAAGGGCAATAAAAATAAGGTTATCAATACCCAGAATAATCTCTAAAAATGTAAGTGTGACAAGATTAAAAAGCAGATCGTAGCCGATAAGTTCCATAATTTATTTCGTGTTTATTGATATTAATTTTTTACGATGAAGAAAAGCGGTTAAGGGCTGAATTGCAAGACCTAAAACCGAATAATAATCTCCACTTATTTTTTCAAAAAGATGTTTGCCTAAAGATTCATATTTATAGCTGCCAGCGCAACCCCAAGGCTGATCGATTTTAACGTAACTTTCAATTTCCGTCGCCGTCATTTTGCGCATTTGCAATTTTACGCGCGAGAATTTGCGGAAAATTATTTTGCCATTAAAAGCAATAACTGCGGCGTTATTTTGAAAATGGATTTTACCGTTAAATTTTTTTAGCTGATTGAGAGCTTCTGTAGCATTATTGGATTTGGAAATTTCTTTTTCTTCAAATTCGCAAACCTGATCGGAGCCGATAACATAAGCATCGCGAAACTTTTTACTGATTGATAAAGCTTTTTGTTCAGCTAAATAGATCGCTAATTTTGGGGGAGATAATTTTACTTTTTTCTTGCCTGAATCTTCGTCAAAAAGCGGCGCTTTAACTGTAAATTCAAGACCAACTTCATCCATAATTCTTTTACGAATTTTGGAAGTTGAAGCCAGAATTAAATTACAGTTATGTTCAATTAACATGAGCTCGGAAGGCTGATTAAACTTAAGAATTTTCTTTCCATTTCCGGATCACTTTTAAATTCACCGAGCATGGTTTTGGTAATTGTTGTAGTATTGATTTTGTGGATGCCGCGAGTTGTCATGCATTGATGTTGAGCATCAATAAAAACTGCAACGCCGCGTGGTTTTAGAACTTTATTAATAGTCTCTGCAATTTGTGCAGTCATAGTTTCTTGAGTTTGCAGACGTTTAGAAAAAACATCTAAAAGACGAGCAATTTTACTGATTCCAACAACTTTATGATTTGGTATATAAGCAATGTGAGCCTTACCAATGAAAGGAACCATGTGATGTTCGCAATGTGATTCAACGCGCATATCTTTTAATAAAACCAGATCATCATAACCTTCAATTTCTTCAAAAGTTTTACCTAAAATTTCTGCCGGATTTGCTTCATAACCTGCAAAAAATTCACGATAAGCATTCACAACTCTTTTTGGAGTTTCCACCAAACCTTCACGATCAGGATTATCTCCCGCCCATGCAATTAAGGTGCGCACAGCTTCTTCAGCTTGCTTTTGTGTTGGACGCAAAATTTTAAAAACTGCTTTTTTTACAGCTGGTTTGGAAATTTTTTTCATTTTATTTTTTGAAGAGTTATTGAAGATGAGCAAAAGAAAAATAATAATTGCCTTAAAAAAAACAAGCTTCGATATAATTAAACATAAACAAGAACTTACTGTTGAAAGTAAAATTTGCACAAATAGTTTTTAGCTAAATCTTTCTTTTAAAATAGAAAACACCACTTCTAATATAATCATTAATCTTTTTTAGGAAACCTTATGAACAAAAAGTTAATTGCTCTTTCTGCAGTTTTTGCATTTATCAGCTTCAGTGCATCTGCCGGAGGAATTGGTATTTTAGATGTAGAAAAAATCGTTAAAGAATCGTCAGCAATGCGCGACATTCAAGGAAAAGTAAGCAAAAAACAAGATGAATATCAAAAAGAAGTTAGCAAAAAACAAAATGCTTTAGAATCTGAGCAAAAGAAAATCGAAGGCAAAAAAAATATTCTTTCTAAAGAAGCTTTTGAAAAAGAAGGAAAAGAATTCGAAAAGAAAGTTGAAGATTTGAAAGGCTTCGTTGAGAAAAAACAAAATGTTTTGAAAAAAGCTTCAATGGACAGCATGGGCAAAGTTAATGACAGAATCAAAGACATCATTGCCGATATTTCTAAAGAAAAAGAATTGGATGTAATTATCCCAGCTGCTCAAGCTCTTTATTATAAAGATGATCTTGATATTTCAGCTGAAGTTTTAGCTAGATTGAACAAAAAAATCACTAAAGTTGACGTGAAATTCGAGTAAATTTTACCGAAATTTTTAATTAAAAAAACTCCCGAAATAGTAATTATTTCGGGAGTTTTTTTTGGCAGAATTTTTGTTTTTTATTTCATCAAACAAAGCACATTTTCTATCTCTTCGAAAACTGTTCATAAACACTCAATAATCTCGCCTTATCTATTTTGGTATATCTTTGCGTTGTTGCTAAAGATTCGTGTCCCAACAATTCTTGAATCGATCTTAAATCACCACCATTTTCAAGTAAATGTGTCGCAAAAGAATGGCGAAATGCATGAGGCGTGATTGTTTCATTCAAACCTAAATTACGTCTGACTTTTTGAATCAATTTTGCAAAATCAAACCGCGAGTAAGGCTCACCTTTAACAGTCACAAAAATTGGGCTATCAAATAAAATATCAAAAGGACACAGCTTTAAATATTCATCGATCCGCTTTTTCACAATCGACAGCAGCGGCACCATTCTTTGTTTCTTACCCTTCCCGCTTACAATTAAAGTCTGCGAATTTTCCAAACTTTTTTTTGTCACCGCCAAACTTTCAGAAATACGAAGTCCACAACCATAAATCAGAGTAAGCAGCGCTTTATCGCGCAAGGCTTGCCACTTGCTTTCTTGGATTGCGGAAATTTCGGCAAAAATTTTATCAATATCAATTTTATCAACTGCTTTGGGAACTGGTTTGGCAACTTTTGGGGTTTTGATTTTTTTGATTTCCTGATTTTTTATTAAATCATTTCGGTTCCAGGAAAGCATCATCGAGCGAAGTGAAGAAAGACCTCGAGCGTTTGAAGCATTGGTGTGATCATTAATTCTTGTCAGCAACCAGCTTCTAAAATCATGAATCGTCAAATTCTCTAAATCAAATTTGTCTATTATTTTTTCTTTACTTTTATGCAGAAAATTCAGGAAATAAAAAATATCAATCCGATAAGAATTTACAGTATTAACGGAATATTTCCTCTCCACTTCCAAAAACCGCAAGAAATTTTCGATTAGAGAAATCACTTCAGAATTGCATTTATCATCAATTTTTAAAGCTTCAGACATTATCTTTATGATTAAAAAAATTTTATTAGCTTTTTTTTTAGTAATTAGTTTTTCAACCGCAGTTTTTGCTGATGAAGAAAATTCGCAAGTTGAAATTTGGAATACATCCAAAGGTTTACAAAGACTTGATCGCAGCCGCTTCAAAAAGGATTTTTATCAACTGGTAAATTTCTTCGAACCTCAAATCAACCCGCTTTATTGTAGCATAGCCACCGGAACAATTCTTTTAAACGCCCTAAATTATGGCAATATTCCCAGTCAAAAAGATGGCGAAGTGCAGAAGCCAGAAGCTGCTGGCAACAATATTATTGAATTTCATCTTTATTCTCAAAGCGGCTTTCTCAACAATAAAACTGACAAGATTAAAAAACGCGAAGTTATCAGATATGAAGCCACAACAATTATTAACGACAAAGAAGTTTACGATGCCGGTTTAAGCATGACTGATTTTTCGAGAATGCTTTCCAAAGCTTATAATTTAAAAGTTGATGTAACTTACGTGAAAAAAAGCGATACAAAATCTATCGATACTTTTCGCCAGACTTTAAAAAAATACCTTATTGAAGACAGGCGTTTCGTTGTAGTTAATTTTGATGGCAAAATTCTGAACCTGACAACTCGTGGTCATGTTTCACCAATCGCAGCTTATGATGAAGAAAGTGATTCCGTTTTGGTTCTTGATGTTGCTCTTCATAAAACCCAATGGTATTGGGCACCACTTGAAAAATTACATGCCGCAATGAACACGATGGATAATGAAACTTATCGCGGATATTTGTTGGTTGGGAAATAAAGTGATTTATTTTGAGTGGATGTTTTAGTTGTTGTTGGCTCGAGCCAGCAACAACTAAAAATGCGCCTTAACTTGTTACTAATAATCATATCTCAACCTCAACATTCCAAAATGAGCTTGGTAATTTTGTCTGGCTTCAAAGCCATAATTGAAACTGAAGGTAACTGCATTATTTCCAACAATATCGACTCCCGCACCTAATTTTAAACTGCCTTGGTAAATATTGGCGGCGCTTGATTGGAAAGAAGCAGTTTGACCGACGAAATTATTATCTGCAGTCTGTTTGGTTGTGTAGAAATTATAACCGTAAGAAGCTTGAATTCTTGAATTAATACGAGAATTTCCAGAAGCTATACCATTATGCATAAGTCTTAACCCAACTCGTTCTTCAAAAAAATTGGTTTGACTGCTGGAAACATTTAAGCTGAGGGTTCCAGCGCCACTTTCAGTATACTCATTATTTGCATTTACAGCGTAAGTTAGAGAGTTGAAAGGAGTAATGGTAAATCTTTTTCCTAAATCAAAAACATATCCGCCTTCAGTTCGGGCAATGTAAGTTTGTCCGCTATAATCTCCTTTAGCAACAACTCCAACTGATGAAATTGAGCGGGTTGAATAATAGTCATTCCAAGCAAAACCAAGAATTCCATCAATATAAAATTGGCCAAAGTTTTTGCCGCCATAAACATTAAGCTGATAAGTGTTAAGGCTGATCGTTTTTGGCGATGGTTTTGATGTAATCGTTGATCTTGCATAGCTTAAACTCACACCCAAATGCGTATTTTCAAAAAACTCTTTATCAATACCAACCGCTGTGCCAAATGATCTGGCATCATATCCATTCCATTTACTTGAGCTTCCTTGTGTTGCTATGGTTCCAAACTCCTGAATCCAAATTCCTCGACCATTATAATCATTACATGTTTCATCTCTGACTTCTTGGTGCAAAGATTGCAAACGATCTTGCGCCGTTGAAACAGATGATGTGGTTATTGTAAAAGAATTTTGCGAATTATCAGTTTGCGGAGTTATCGATTGAAGTGCCGAATCCCTTTGCGAATCGCTAGTAGAGCTCGAATCGAGATATTGTTGCAACAACTGCAAATTATACCAATTATCAAATTTAACTATACATAATTAACCCCCCAAACACTCCTAATAATTTCTGGCGTTAATGCTCTAACGAATCTACAAACCGCATTCTCCAATTCGCGAAGAGTTTTATAAATTCTGTTCTTAATGGTATGATCCTTGATATATTGCCAGAGCTTCTCTGTAGGATTTAATTCTGGTGAATATGGAGGCAAAATTATGGTTCTGATATTTTTTGGAATTATCAGCTTGTCTGATTTGTGCCAACCAGCTCCATCCATAATAATCACAATCTTTTGACCATTATTTACCCTGTTTAATTCTTCCATAAAAACATTCATGCAATCAATGTTTACATTGGGTAATAGCAAGGTAAATTCTTTGCCATCTCTTGGATTTACAGCCGAATATAAATAAAAGTTTTTGTAACCCAATTTTATTTTAACCGGAGTTCTAATACCAGTTTTAAACCATCCGTGCCCAATCTTGCTATGAGTGCCGAATCTGCTTTCATCAAAGAACCAGACCTCTTCATCTGATTCGATTTTATTTTGAAGATTTTTTTTTAAAATTCTCAGCTACTTTTTTATCTTGTTTATAGTGGATTTTTCTTGGAGTTATGTAAGAAAATCCCAACCCCCTCATTAATCTATAGACTGTTGCAATACCTACTGTTATCAATATATCTTTTTCTATAATTTGTTGTAGCTGTTTTGCCGTAATGTTTGGATTCTTTTTTATTATTTTATAAACCTTGCTTTCATAATCTTTGGTAAACATTTTTTTTCTTCCCCTTCCTTTTCTAACTACTAGACCACCAATTGATTCTTTATCAAAATCTTTTATCCACCTCATCATTGTCACACGAGTCACGCCAAATA